>JBDSYB010000079.1:0-8107 GCA_039925885.1 Verrucomicrobiota bacterium | reverse complement strand
GGGTGAGATCGGGCAACAGGAAGAACGCGGGTAGCACCTGCCTCCGGCGGGTGTGAATCAAGGTGAGTCCGTTCGCACCCGCCGGAGGCAGGTGCTACCCCGGCTCACCCACTTTTAATCACACCCTCAGCCACGCGTCTTTGCCCGCGTGCGAACGCATGAAAGAAAATTTATCAGCCTCGAAGTCTGCGGCTTCTTTAGCTTCTTTCGGCATATACCAACCTTCGGGAGACAAACTGCCCGCGCCAACTTTCAATCCGCGAAAGCCGAGAGAAAAATAGTGATCGATTTTTTTAGCGAGTTTTTCTTTGGGATAATTGCTCGGTCCACCGGTTGCGTAACAAGGCAAACGTTCGTGTTTTGATCCACCGAGCAGCGCGTGAACGGGTTGTCCGAGTAACTTGCCTTTCAAATCCCAGAGCGCCGCTTCGATGCCATTCAACACAGTCGTGCCAAGGCCGACGCGACACCAAAAATTTCCGCAGTGATACATGCGTCGCCAGAGTTCAGGAACGTCATCAACGGTTTGTCCAATGAGAATTGGTTTGAAAAATTCGACAATGGACGGAACGACTTCAGGACAAAAATATCCGGCGTAAGTTTCGCCGATTCCGATGGTTCCAACATCGGTGAAAATTTCGATGAAGGCTGCGCTGCGGAGTTTGCGTGCTTCGCGCAGAAACGGATCGTTGGTGCAAGGGCCGGTGAGCAGAGTGGTGCGAACGTCGGTGATTTTCATATTTCAAATCAAGTAGGAGACGACGTGAGGAGACTCTGACTTCTCACCCGATAAATGATTTTTAGCGGTGTTCTAATTTTTGTTTTGAAGTGCATTTATTTTTTTACGGCAACTTCCACGAAGCGGCCGTAAACGTCGCGATTCATTCCTTTGCTCCAACCGCCGAGATCGTAGGTCACAAAAATTTTGTTGTCGGTCAGCGTTTCTTCAATCGCCATGTAGTGCGTGGTCAATACACCGGAGGTCAGTCGCACAACATTCTTCCAGGTCTCGCCGTGATCGGTGCTGAACGCGAGATAGTTTCCGTTCCACGAATGTTCAGGATGCGCCCAGCAGGCTTTTTGCGGAACACGCGCACCAAAAGCGGCGACGAGAATTCCGCTGCGCAACTCAATCAAATCAGGATCAACCACTGCGCCGCGAAGATCGTCGGGATTATTTTCATCCAGCAATTTTCCCTTCGAGCCTTTAAAATTACGGAAATGATCCACCCAAAGTTCCGTGCGATAAATATCAAGTCCGGCAAAAACGCGCTGATAATGCGGCGCCCACGTCATGCCGTCGTCGTCGGAAAAAGTCTCGCGTAATTCACGGCCTGTTCGCATCTGGCAAATTAAACGTCCGGTTTTCGGACCTTTGCTCAAACGCACAATCGTCGGTTCACAGAAACCTTCTGTGCCAATTTCTGATCCAACGGCGACGGTCGAAATTAATTTCCAATGTTGTCCGCGATCCTTTGAGCGCACCAATATCGTTCGCGCTTTCATCATGCTTGGCATGTAAGTGGAAGGCGTGTTGTCGCCAAAAAGTTGACCGTAAAATGTGGTGATCAAATCGCCGTTCGGCATTTCCAGAATCCTGCGATGCAAAAGTAGAAAAAGTTTTTGATGATCTCGGTCGCGCGCTAGACGACAAACCGGATGCTGTCGTCATCTGCACTCCAGCCCATCTTCATATTTCGATGGCTCTCGCCGCTGCGCGAAAAGGAGTTCATCTCTTGATCGAGAAACCTTTGAGCACAACGCTCGATAATCTCAACGCGCTGTCCGAAGAAATTTCCCGTCGCAAAATCATCGCCTGCGTCGCTTATATTTCTCGCGCGCATCCAGCGCTGGCGTCGATGCGTGAAGCAATTCGCAGCGGACGCTTCGGCGAACCTGTTCAAATCGTTGGCACCTTTGGTCAGAATTTTCCTTATTACCGTCCAACTTATCGTGACACCTATTACAAGAATCGAGCGACCGGCGGTGGCGCGGTGCAAGACGCGCTCACTCATTTCGTCAATGCCAGTGAATGGTTGGTCGGTCCTGTAACAAGTCTCGCGGCCGATGCCGCGCATCAGGTCCTCGCAGGCGTCGAAGTGGAAGACACCGTTCACGTAATCACCCGACACGGAAATGTTCTTGGTTCATTTGCGCTGAATCAATATCAGGCGCCGGATGAAGGAACACTCACGGTCGTTTGTAAAGAAGGAACCGCCCGTTTTGAAACCCACAACAGCCGTTGGCGATGGCAAATCAAGCCGCAGGACACGTGGCACGATAAAGCCTCCTCAAAAATCGCGGCGGACGCTTTGTTCACCCGACAGGCAGAAGCTTTTCTGGATAGCATCGAAAAAATTCACCCACCCTTGTGCACATTAGAAGAAGGTGTTCAAACATTGCGCGTGAACCTGGGCATCTTGCGATCTATCGAAATGCTTCAGTGGCAGACAATCTAATACGCCATGAAAAATGAACCTTCTATTCAACAATTATTTGATCTCTCCGGGCGGGTCGCTCTCATCACGGGTGCCAGCGGCCATCTCGGTGCCTCAATGGCCAACGCATTGGCGGAAGCGTCCATGCGCGTCGTGGTTGCAAGTCGCGATGCCAAAACGGGCAAAATGACTGCTGGCGCTTTGAAAGGAACAGAGCAAGGCCGTCACCTTTCGGTCGTGATGGACCACATGGACGAACAATCGGTCAGTCGTGGTTTTGATGAAGCCGCGAGAATTGCGGGAAAGATCGATGTCTTGATATGCAATGGACATGAACCACTTGTCGCAGATTGGCGCTCCGTCACTGCTGAACAATTCAATCGTCAATTGCAGAATGTCACCGGCTATTTTCTTCTCCCGCGAAAGATGCGCGAACACGCAGTCCATCAAGCGTCGCCCGCCAGCATCATCATGATTGGTTCGATGTACGGCTTGGTCGGATCTTATCCGGATGTTTATGAAGACGTAAGCTCGGCGAGTCCAGTTGCTTATCACGCATTGAAAGGCGGCATGGCACAAATGGTTCGCCACATTGCTTGCAGATGAGGATATTGCGAAACGATCATCCGTTCAGGGCGGCGTTGAAAAATGAATTAAACTCCGCATTTTGAAACTTCCTGACGACTTTGATTTAGCCTGACTCCCCTCCGAAAAACGAGATATTGCCGGAACCAAACGCCGGGAAAAAGCTGGCGATCTGGACACACGATAAATAAAAAACAAGTTTTGATTGGAAACAACAATTATTTCAAGTCGACACGAACCATTCCGCCGCCCATTACAAAGTGGATCCAGATTGACACGGGTTTTTTGACACAAGCCACCAAAGCATGCTGGTAACAGGAGAGTTGCCCGGAATAGCTCATCGCGGCCGTCAACGGTGGAAAACAAGCGACGGCAGAAAAGAATGTGGCGCGTGCCGCATTGCTGGCCTTGCTGCAACAGGAAGCGGCCTACGTGCAAAGCATCGCCGGTGAAGAATTGCCATTGCTGCTCTCGTCTGGCTTCGACGCAGTGAGCACGAACCGCACACAGGTTCCGTTGACCAAGCCGGTGGTGGAACGGATTGATAACCCGATGAGCACCAAGCTTGGTTTGCGGTTGCAACCGGTGCCGACAGCGGCGGCTTACGAAATTCGCGTGAGCTACGGCACGAACGGATGGCAGGCGGTCGGAGTTTTTACCCAGTCTCGCTCGATCCTCATTGAAGACCTGACGCCGGGAACGATGTATAACGTTCAGGCACGGGCGGTCGGCGGGAGCACGGGATACAGCGATTGGAGCGATCCAGTTTCGCACATGGCGATGTGAGAACTGTAACGTCGAGGCGGTGCCTCGAAAAGAAGTGGATTTCGGCGATTAACCGAACGCCACACCAAAAACGAAAACTCAAAGGAGTGAGTAATCCTCCTTTGAGTTTTTCCACCTTTCAGCCGACACTGGACAAGCGAAACAAAACATTGCAATTTGGAACGTATGAGCGAAGAAGCGATGAATAATTTTACGCCGCGCGCGCAACAGGTTTTGGCGCTGGCCCGGAAAGAAGCGGACCGGTTCAACCACAATTTTGTCGGCACGGAGCATCTTCTGCTCGGGCTGATCAAGCTCGGCCAGGGGGTCGCGGTCAATGTTTTACAAAAGCTCGGCCTTGATCTCGACACGGTGCGCATGGAAGTGGAAAAGGCGGTTGGAACCGGCCCGGATCAGAAAATGATCGGCAACATTCCTTACACACCACGCGTCAAAAAAGTTCTCGCTCTCGCCGCCAAGGAAGCCAAGCAACTCAACCACACTTACGTCGGCACGGAACATATTTTACTGGGGCTATTGCGCGAGGGCGATGGAGTGGCCGCGAAAGTTTTGAAAAACCTGGACGTGGACATCGAGCAAACGCGCCAGGAAATTTTAAAGGAGTTGGACCCAAATTTTGCCGGACAAGAAGAATCAGCGGGCGGTGGCGAAACGGCTGGCGGCGGCGGCGGGTCTGAGAAAGCGCCCGAGAAAAAAGGTGAGGTAAAAACACCGGCGTTGAAAGCTTTCGGGCGGGATTTGACGGAAATTGCGCGCAAAGGGGAAATGGATCCGGTGATCGGGCGGCAAAATGAAATTGAGCGGGTTATCCAGATTCTTTGCCGACGGTCCAAAAATAATCCGGTTTTATTGGGAGAAGCAGGCGTGGGCAAAACCGCCATCGTGGAAGGGTTGGCGCAGGAAATTGCCCGAGGGAATGTGCCGGAACTTTTGCGCGAGAAGCGGGTCATCACTCTGGATCTTGCCTTGATGGTGGCGGGCACGAAATATCGCGGGCAATTCGAGGAACGGATCAAGGCGGTCATGGATGAGATTCGCCGCGCGAAAAACATTCTCCTGTTCATCGATGAGTTGCACACGATTGTGGGCGCGGGTTCTGCCGAAGGAACGATGGATGCCTCCAATATTATCAAGCCCGCTTTGAGTCGCGGCGAAATGCAGTGCATCGGCGCGACGACGTTGAACGAATATCGCAAATACATCGAGAAAGACGCGGCGTTGGAACGACGTTTTCAAACGGTGAAGGTGGAAGCGCCTTCGGTTGATGAAGCGATTTTGATTTTGAAGGGGTTGCGCGGGAAATACGAAGAACATCACAAGGCGGAGATTACGGATGCGGCAGTTGAGGCGGCTGTGAAATTTTCCGATCGCTACATTACGGACCGCTTTTTGCCGGACAAAGCGATTGATCTGATGGACGAAGCGGGTTCCCGTTCGCGGATTGGCGCGATGACTCGTCCGCCGGAAGTCAAAGACATCGAAGCTTCGATTGAAGAAATCAAAGGACAAAAAGAGAAAGCCATCAAGAACCAGGACTTTGAAGGCGCGGCCTCGATGCGCGACAAAGAAAAGAACGCCAAAGAAAAATTGGAGTCGGTGATCAACACCTGGAAAAGCAGTCGCGAAGAAAAACGGGTGGTGGTGGATGAGGAAGATATTTTGCAGGTGGTCTCCAAGTGGACGGGCATTCCGCTCAAACGCATGGAGCAAGGCGAAGCAGCGCGGTTGCTCGCGCTCGAAAAGGAGATGGACAAAACGGTCATTGGGCAGGACGAAGCGGTCGCAGCCATGTGCAAGGCGTTGCGGCGTTCCCGCGCTGATTTGAAAGATCCACGCAGGCCGATTGGAACGTTTGCTTTGCTGGGGCCGACGGGTGTCGGAAAAACTTTGCTGGCAAAATCTTTGGCGGAGACGTTGTTTGGCGATTCCAAGGCGCTCATTCAACTGGACATGAGTGAATACATGGAACGCCACAATGCCTCGCGCATGGTTGGCTCTCCCCCGGGTTATGTGGGCTACGAAGAAGGCGGACAACTCACCGAGCAAGTGCGCCGCAAACCGTATTCTGTGGTGTTGTTCGACGAAATCGAGAAAGCGCATCCCGACGTGATGAACATGCTCTTACAAATTCTCGAAGAAGGTAAATTGACGGACAATGTTGGACGCGTGATTAACTTCCGCAACACGATCATTTTGCTCACGTCAAACGTCGGCGCAGAAACGATCAAGAAACAATCGAGCATGGGATTTTCGCCGATCAGCGACGAGAGCAGTTACGAGAAAATGCGCGAGAAAATCATGGACGAAGCCAAGCGTGTTTTTCGTCCCGAGTTTCTCAATCGTCTCGATGACATTATTGTCTTCCGTTCTCTGACAAGGCCTGACCTGGTGAGAATTCTCGACCTGGAAATTTCCAAAGTGCTGATTCGGCTCAAAGGAAAAAACATTGAGCTTACCCTGGACGAAAAGGCAAAAGATTTTCTCGTCGAAAAAGGATACGACCCGAATTACGGCGCGCGTCCGATGCGTCGTTCCGTGGAAAAATATCTGGAAGATCCGTTGGCTGAGGAAATTCTCAAAGGCAATGTGCAAAACAATGATCCGGTCACGGTCACGGTTGAAGAAGGAAAACTCGTTTTCAAACAACAGGTTCCCCCGGCGGACGCCGCGCTTCCCAGCCCGAGTTAGTTCAATATCAAAACAAGCGGCTCTCATTTCGAGGGCCGTTTTTTTTGAGATCGGGAACAAAGAAGTCGCAGAACTCGGCAGAATGGTTTGCTCAGCGATGCTTATTTCCCGATGCAAAACTGGCTGAAGATGGAATCGAGTAAATCTTCGTTGGTTGTTTTGCCCACGATTTCTCCGATGGCGTTGACGGCGATGCGCAAGTCCATCGCGGCGAGTTCCAGCGTGATATTTTCTCGAAGGGCATGGATGGTTTCCTCGGTTCCAGAGCGCGCCCGTTTTAAGGCCTCCTGATGTCGTGAGTTGATCATCACTTGCAGCATTTCGGCGCGAATTTCCCCTGACCAAACGAGTTCCTTGATCGCATCTTTCAATGTCTCGATCCCCTTCCCGCTCACGCAAGAGACGTCGATGGTTTGTAAGGAGGACGTGCCCTCCCCCGGCCTCCGGCCACCCTCTCCCATCGGATGGGAGAGGGACGGGGTGAGGATCGGCAGAATCAACTTCGAGGGCAGATCGATTTTATTGCGGACGAGAATTCTTTTCTTGCCAGCGAACTCGGCGAGATACGTTTCATCGGCGGCAGTGAATGGCTCGGAATGATCGAGGACGTGCAAAATCAATTCTGCTTTGCCAAGCGTTTCGCGGCTGCGGCGAATGCCTTCGATTTCGATTTCATCCCGTGATTCGCGCAAGCCAGCGGTGTCCACAAAAATCACGGGCAACCCGCGAATGTTCGCCGTTTCCTCAATAGTGTCGCGCGTCGTCCCGGCGATGGCGGATACAATTGCGCGGTCGTGGCCGAGAAGTTGATTGAGCAAACTTGATTTACCCGCGTTGGGACGACCGATAATCGCTGCGCGAATTCCGCGTCGCAGGATTTGCCCTTCGCCGGCCGTGCGCAAAAGTTCGTCCATGAACGCGACGGCGTTTTCGAGACGTTGCAGGAGTTGCGCCTTTGTTTCTGGTGCAATGTCTTCGTCGGGAAAATCAATGTGAGCCTCGACATGAGCGAGAATTTTTATCATGTCGTCGCGCAGGACGTTGATGCGAAGGGAAAGTTTTCCGGCGAGTTGTTCGTTGGCGGCGGCCAGAGCGAGTTCCGTGCGAGAGGCAATGAGGTCTGCGACGGCTTCCGCTTGTGTGAGGTCAATGCGCCCATTGAGAAAAGCGCGTTTGGTGAATTCGCCGGGCAGAGCGAGGCGGGCGCCGTTTTCGAGCGCGAGATCCAAAATCATTTTGGCGGGAAGCAATCCTCCGTGGCAGGTGATTTCGACCACATCTTCGCGGGTCAATGTTCGTGGCGCGCGCATGACCGCGAGGAGCACTTCGTCGATGTCGCGTTCGCCCCGGAAAATTTTCCCGTAATGAATGGTGTGCGTCGCGGCTCCCGAGGGTTTAACGGACGATTTTCCAATCGGAGAAAATATTTTGTCGCCAATCCCCAGAGCGTCCGCGCCGGAGAGGCGGATGACTGCCAGGCCCCCTTCACCGAGCGGCGTGGCAATGGCGGCAATGGTGTCGTCGAGCATGAAGTTTTAGTGACAATTTCCAGCGGCGTTTTCTGCATCGCGGCCCTGCAAAAAAAGACGCGCCTTTTCGTAACTGCGTTT
>JBDSYB010000078.1:0-12337 GCA_039925885.1 Verrucomicrobiota bacterium | reverse complement strand
GACAGCCCGCACTTTCACAGCCGCATCCTGTTCACGAATTGCGATGAGTTTGCCTCGGTGCTGAATGACCGGCAGGGATTCTTTTGCATACGCGGCTCGGATTTGGATCGGCTCGAAGCCGACGATTTCAAAGCTATCGAAGCATGGCTTGCGGATTCTGTTTATCAAGCGCCACGCAAAACTCCGCTGCCGCATCAGACCGAAGCGTTGGAAAAAATCCTGCCCGCGTTCAAGGAACACGACCGCATTTCGGCAATCATGGCGTGCGGCACGGGCAAAACACTGGTCGCGCTGTGGGTCGCGGAACACATTGCCAACGCCGGTGGGGCGAGCGTCCCCGCGAGCCGTGATAGCCAGCCGCAAGGATCGGCTCATGAGGACACTCGCCCCACCAGTCCAGATTGCAAAATTCTCGTCCTGCTGCCCTCGCTCGCGTTGCTGCGGCAGACGTTGCACGAATGGTTGCGCGAAACCAACATCCCGTCCCTCGCTTATCTTTGCGTCTGTTCCGATGCCACGGTGAAAGAAGGTTTGGACGCGCTGACCACCGCGCAATCCGATTTGGATTTTGAAGTTTCGACGAATCCCACCAGCGTCCGCGCTTTTCTGGACGCCAGTTTTGCCGGAACAAAGATCATTTTTTCGACTTACCAATCCGCGCGTGTTGTAGGCGATGCGATGAAGGCCGGTGAAACTTTTGACCTCGGCATCTTTGACGAAGCGCACAAAACCGCCGGACGTGAGGGACGCAACTTTGCTTTCGCTCTCGAAGATAAAAATCTTGCCATCCGCAAACGGCTGTTCGTGACCGCGACGCCGCGCCACTACAATCCTCTCAACAAAAATAAAGATGGTGACGCGCAACTCGTCTTCTCAATGGACAAGCGAGAGCCTTACGGTTTGCAAGCGTATCGACTGCCGTTTGGCGAGGCAGCCAAACGCAACATCATCTGCCGTTACAAAGTTGTTATCTCCGTCATCACCTCACAACAGGTGACAAACGAATTGTTAAGTCGCGGCGAAGTGCTGGTAAATGGCGACGCAATTCGCGCACGACAAGTTGCCAACCAGATTGCGCTGGTGGATGCCATTGCGAAGTATGGCGTGAACAAAGTTTTCACTTTCCATAGCACGGTTGCATCCGCCGCATCTTTTACCAGTCGTGGCAACGAAGGTGTGGTTACGCATCTGCCGGAATTCAAAACACTTCATGTCAATGGCACAATGCCGACTGTTTCGCGTGAGCGTGTGATGCGGGAGTTTCGGGAATGTAAGCGTGGTATTATTTCCAACGCCCGCTGTTTGACGGAAGGCGTGGATGTTCCTGCCGTGGATATGGTCGCGTTTCTTGCTCCGCGTCGCAGTCGCGTGGACATCGTGCAAGCCACTGGACGCGCGATGCGTCTCGACCCGCCGAACAACAAAAATAACGGCTACATCCTCGTGCCGCTCTATCTCGAACAAGCCACCGATGAAACCGTTGAGCAAGCCGTGCTGCGTTCCGATTTCAGCGAAGTTTGGGACGTGTTGCAATCACTGCAAGAGCGGGACGAAGTGCTCGCCAAAATCATCCGAGAAAAGCGCGAAGAGCGAGGGCAAACGAAAGGCTTTGATGATTCGCGCTTCCGCGAACGAGTGGAAATCGTGGGCCCAGAGATCAATTTCGAGTTTCTCCGTCAAAGCATCACGACGGAGTGCCTGACAAAGATTGGCGAGCAATGGTTCGAGATGTTTGGTTCGTTGAAGGCATTCAATGAGCAGCATGGACATTGCAACGTTCCTGATATCACTCGACATGATCAGAAGCTCAGCAATTGGGTTGTCACACAACGCCAATTCCGAAGACGAGACACACTTGCTCCAACCAAAGTCGCACTTTTGGATTCAATCGGCTTTAATTGGGACTTCAGGGAAGCCGAATGGGAGCGAATGTATTCTGTGCTGAAAGCGTTCAAGGTTGAACACGGTCATTGCCGAGTGCCTGATAGGTGGAAACCCCGTCGAGCCTTGGATGTGTGGGTGGGACAACAGCGATCCAGTAGGAAATCTGGGCGACTGTCATCGGATAAGATTCGGAGGCTCGACGAGCTTCAATTCGAATGGACGCCTTTCGACACGGCTTGGGACGAGACGTATTTGAGACTGGTTTCCTACCACGCGAAACACGGTGACTGTCAGGTTCCGTTCGGCTGGCCAGAAGACCAAGAGTTAAGCAGGTGGGTCGTCAAGCAGCGCAGCAACCACGTCGCGTTAAGCGGAGAACGGAGGCGCAAACTGGAAGCTCTCGGATTTGTGTGGGACTGCCAGGATGCTGCGTGGGATGAAATGTTTAATGCGCAGAACAACTTGAAACGGAAGATGGCAGATCACGAACGTTTCTCGGTGGATTTTCCAAACGCCAGAAAACTTGCAAAGTGGGCGGTCGTGCAACGGACAGCTCGGAACACAGGCCAGTTAGCGCCGGATCGGATACGCAGACTGAATGAAATTGGTTTTGTCTGGGATGTGCGTGGTTTTCTGTGGAACGAGACGTATGAGGCACTAGTCGCGTTTCGGGCCTTCTTTGGAAATTGCAGTGTTCCCCGAGGCTATAAAAAGAACCCTAAACTCTTTGGCTGGCTTGGGACGCAGCGGACAGCGCGGAAGAAAGGGATTTTGAGTCCGATGCAAATCCAGAAACTCGATGAGCTAGGCTTCCCGTGGTCTCCGCAGACCGACAAATGGGAAATCATGTTTGCAGCATTCCAGCGCTTCAAAAGTCAGCACGACCATTCCAATGTGCTGAGCACACGGGGTGAGCAGCCCGGTTTGGCCATGTGGATTTCACAACAACGGCGAGATAGGCGAACTGGTGTTCTAAATGCAGAACGTTTTCAGCGGCTTGATGCAATTGGTTTTTCATGGTCGCCTACGGCGATGGAGGATGGGTGGCGCGAGATGTTCAAGGCTTTGAGAAAGTTCAAGGCACAGCACGGTCACTGCAATGTGCCTCATCTGTCTGCGACTGATCCCAAGCTTGCTTCATGGGTTGCTACCCAGCGAAGACTGCGCCGTTCGGGTATGCTACAAACTGACAAGGCCCTCGAATTGGATCAGTTGGGCCTTTGTTGGAACCCTCACCAAACCGCTTGGGAAGAAATGTTTGCAGCTTTGGTGACCTACCATCGCACAAATGGAGATTGCAATGTTCCGCGAAACTGGCAGAAGAACCCTCGCTTGGCAAATTGGGTCAACAAGCAACGCCGCGAAAGAAAACTCGGTAAATTGGACAGTGACCGGCAGCGTCGGCTTGATGGAATCAAATTCGACTGGGAACCGTTTGTTGCCACCCCATTAGCAAAATGAAAGCCCGCGCCAAAGAACTTCTTGACCGAGCCATCGCCGCGACGATTGCAGCAATCGAAATTTACAACAAGCCAGACTTCCGCTACCGCGAAGAAGCGTTTGCCGTGCTGGCCATCAATGGCTGGGAACTGCTATTGAAAGCCAAGTGGTTGGCCGACCACGGCAACGATCTGGCATCTCTCTATGTGCGCGAGCCGTCCAAGAGCAAAGCCGCCACCAAAAGCAGCAAACTGCGCATCAAGCGAACGCGTTCTGGAAATCCATTCACACATAGCATGGATTTTCTCGCCAAGAAGCTCGTGGATTCCGGCGGACTGGACGCCAACGCATGGAAAAATATTGAGGCTCTCCTCGAACTCCGAGATTCCGCGATTCACTTCTACAACCACTCACCGCTATTTGCCCAACGCCTTCAGGAGATTGGCGCGGCCAGTGTCAAAAACTTCGCTGCTGCTGCTGCTGATTGGTTCAAGCGTGATTTGTCAGAGTTTAATTTCTACTTGATGCCTCTCTCCTTTGTGCGCCTTCACACGCAAGCCGAGGCTATTGTCCTGAACCCGGAGGAGCAGAATTTTATCAAGTTCGTAGAAAGTCTGGAAACGAAGCAGGATAATCCCGATGCGCGCTATTCGGTCAGCGTGAACATTGAAATTAAGTTCACGCGTTCCAAAGCGAAAGACGCGCTGGGTGTTCAGGTCACAAATAATCCGAACGCCCCGGAAGTCCGCATGACGGACGAACAGATTCGGGAAAAATACCCGTGGGATTACGACCAACTTACGGATGCGTGTCGGAAGCGTTACGCCGGATTCAAATCGGATCAAAAGTATCACGACTGTCGGAAGAAGCTGGCCGGAGATAAACGCTTTTGCCATGTCCGGGAACTTGACCCTGGCAATCCGAGGAGCGCGAAGAAACCTTTCTTCAACGCGAATATCATGCTGGAGTTCGACAAGCACTACAAACGCACAACAACTTGATTCAATTGGCTTTGTTCGAAATCTGCATCCAAGCCCTGCGTCTGCGCGGTGAAACTTTCTCCCGCCCCTTCAGGGCGGATGATTTCTTAAAACGATTAACCCAGGGTAGTCGCGTTGCTCCAACCCTGGGCTAATTTCTTTTGCCCCGTTGGGGCAATGATTTCAAACCGTCGATTGGCAGACGAGACACTCGCGCAAACCTTCACGTCTCTGCGTTACGCGAATCAATTCAAAGCTGACGTTGCTGTTCCGCTTCGCGTGCAAAATTCGAAAGACAATGACGCGCTCGCCTTCAATGAAATTCGTAGCAGCCGAGGTGGCGAGGCTAAAATATCCCGGTTTGTTAATCTGCCCCTCAGAAGAAGTCAGAGCCTCCTCACGTCGGCTGCTACTTTTCAGATTGGCTTTAAGGAAAACGGCGCGGGGGCAAGCGGCGGAAATCTCGCCCGTTTTCCTTTCGCGCTATCGAAAGAATTTACGGACAATTTCGCGCGGCGTAGCAATCACCGGAGCGGTCAGGTCGTGCTGGTTCAAAACCCAGGTCAATTGCTGGTGGTCAATGGCGCGCAGATGTTCGTCGCTGGTGAGCAGGATGTCGCAGTCCAGCAAAACAGTTTCCGCCAGAATCAAGGCGTCGTGCCTTTCTTCGGCGGGAAGCAACTGACGGCGGCGAAATTCTTTGGCCAGTTCTTCGGCTTTCTCCGGCGCGAATGGCAATTCGAGAATGGCGCGAAAGCGGTCTTTGTTGCGCAGCAGTTGAACGGCTTTTCCGGCGGACACGCGCACGGATGGAGTCAGGCCAAAGTCGGCGAGGTAAGCCAGTTCATCCAATACGCTCGGAGTTACGAATTGTTCAACGGCGGGTAATCTTTCGGCAATGAGATCGGCGGCATCGAGGACATCACCCGCTTCATCAGCGATGTCGAGCAGGACGTTGGTGTCAACGGCCAGGCGCGAGGGCTTCATTTCCGTAAAGCAATTCAGCAGCGCGATGGCGTAACTGCCGACGCTGGGCATCGGTGAGTTTATTCATCAAGGGACGATGCTTTTCAACCGCCAGTGTGCCGGGAGTTTTCTTCGGTTCGGTCTTCTTTACGGCTTTCACAATTTGTTTATGCTCCGGGTTTGAACGGATGTCAAATTCACTTGCGAAAGTAGAGCTTTAAGAAATCTTGTTCGAGATTTTCGCGTTGCGCATCGGTGAACTTGTTGCCTTCGGCGCGCATCTGTTCGGCAAGCACCGTGCCTTGGGATTTTCCGCTTTTCAACTTGGGTGGCAGCGTCTGATGTTTGCCATTCTTCATGTGTTTTGTATCCTACAAAGCTGGCGCGAAGTCAATTTGGCATCGCCGGTCACGAGCCAGAGGAATTCGCAGGTGTCCAGCAGAATCCTCATTTGCCCTCAAAAGTGCGGAGCATGTCTTCCGGCAAGGGGGCGTTGAAAGCATCTGGCACGGTGAACTGGCCCTTGGCCAAACCGACGGGGCGCGGTTGGGAAAGTGGCGGCGGATTCAAAATGGTGAGCAGGCCGGACGCTTTCTCTGGTGAGGCTTTCGCGCCTTTTGACGAAACGCGACCGTGGTCAATTTCGACTTCAACGGTTAGATAGCTCATGCACGAAATTACGCTTGAACCCGGAAGGCGGCAAGGAGCGATTGGCACTTCGGCTTGCGGCGATTTGCTTTTTTTACCGACGACTCAACCGCAATGAAATTAAAGAATGCGACTCAATCGAACTGCATCGCTTGGCTCAATTCAAAGCTGCCGTTGCTATTTCCGTTTCGCGTGCAAAATGCGAAAGACAATGACGCGCTCGCCTGCAACGGAATAATTCGTAGCAGCCGAGGTGACGAGGCTCTAATATCCCGGTTTGTTAATCTGCGACGCAGAAGAAGTCAGAGCCTTCTCACGTCGGCTGCTACTTTTTCGCGGAGGAATTACCCTTTGCGGACAATGCCGAGGTGGATTCCGCGCACGAAAAATTGGTCAAGCAATTCAGACAGACATTGCAAGCCGCCGTGCGGGACCCGCTGCGATTTAATTCTTTATCTTGAAAAAAGAGGGGTTATGCCTTTGACAAACAATCCTTAAAAACTCACTGAAAAATTCACCGTTGCGCCTTGAAAATGCGGAGCGCGGGTCTGTGACCCGCAGCACGTTCCCAGAGCCAGAACTGTAACGCTTAACCCAAATCTCCGATCAAGCAAAGTTGCTGCGGGTCACAGACCCGCGCTCCCTGTTTGTCAAAGGCATATTCCCGGAAAAAAACCGAATCGCAAAACGGCCACCCGAACTTTATTTCAATTCAACTTGGACAGCACCCTTCCACGAACTACATTCCGGCTTAACGATATGAACGCTCCAAAGCTCATCTTACTTTTTCTCATCGGGGTCTTGGGCGCGGTTCCTGAACTGCTCGCTGATAATGCGGTCACCAACTCTGGCTTTGAGAACGGCACCAGCGGTTGGACGACGTATGGCAGCGTGATTACGGCTACCTCGGAGCAGAAGCATAGTGGCAACTCAAGTTGTCTGAACACGGCCCGTAGTTTCTACTGGCAAGGCTGCGTCCAGGATTTGACCGGAAAACTCACCGTGGGAGTGACCTACCGGGTGTCAGCCTGGGTGCGGTTGAAGAACGCAGTTGCCGAGACGGTCCAAATGCTCATGGTGACCAAAGATATTCTTGGCGATCATTACTTCGGCTCGGAAGATCCGCTGGTATCGAATGACGCATGGACGCCGTTGGTGTTCTATTACACGAACAGTGTTATTGGGATAACTAACACCACTCTTAGTGTGTATGCGGGGCCGTCGAGCGCGCAATTTTTCGTGGAATTCTTTGTGGACGATGTCGTCGTTGAATCAGTGTATGCCCCGCAAGCGGTCGAAGTGGATCTGTCGGTGAATCAAGGTGCGGTAACGCAATGCGGCAGCGGATTTCTCTTTGGCCTCTCGGCTACTGACCCGGCAACCAATTACTACGAACCACTCAAACCCAAGCTGCAGCGGGATCGGGCAGCACTGAACGGCAATGCGGTCTGGGGTGCCGACACCGGCTTTGGCAGTTCGGCCTTCATGAACCGTGTCCAACAGGCGGGGGCTAAACATCAGGTCATCATTTCCGATGACTACTGTTGGGATCGGAACTACCAGAACAGTTGGGGCTGGCCGGGTGACGCAGCGCATAATGGTTATGGCCCGTATGATCTGCTCGACCAAACAATTGATGATCTGATGGCGAGTGCAAGGACGAATAACTACCAGGTGGAGTGGGACATCTGGAACGAGCCGGATTACCCGACTTTCTGGGGCAGAGACCAGGCGCAGTTTTTCGCCACCTGGAAACACGCCTATCAGCGCGTCCGGTCGAACGATCCCAATGCAGTGATTGTGGGGCCGAGTATTGGTGGATACGACCGATTCACACAGGGTCAATATCTGACGAATTTCCTGTTGTATGCGCGAACCAACAACGTGCTGCCGGATATAGTAAGTTTTCATGAATTGGGAACGCGCAAGAGTGTCAACGCGGAAGTGCAGGCAGTGCGGGCGTTCATGGCAAGCAACGGAATTCTGGCGCGGCCAATAGATCTAAACGAATACGTTGGCAACCTCGAGTATGCAAATCCTGGAATCCACACCTGGTATCTGGCGGGATTAGAGCGAGCCGGAGTGCGACGGGCAGCGCACGCAATTTGGGACGAAGTGGACGGTGATTTTTCATCCAACCCGATTTTCGCGGGACGGCTGGCCCATCTGCTGACACGGGACACGCATCAACCTCGCGCCGTGTGGCATGTTTACAAAGCCTACGCTGACCTGGTGGGTAACCTGGTCAAGGTTTCACCCGGCATCCAGATTGACGGATTGGCGGCACTCGACACCAACGGGACGGTGCGCATGGTGCTGGGAAGTGATTCGCTGGAAACAAACAGCGTCAACTTGACCATTAACCGACTCAATCAGTTGCCTTACTATAGCCCTACTGGAGTGGTGCAAGTGATCGTGCAACGGATTCCGAATACTGGTTTAGCGGCCCTGTCCGCGCCTTTGGCCGTGACGAATATGTTCGTCACATTGACAACCAACAAACTGATTCTCCCACTCACCTTCGGGCCTGCGGAGGTTATGCTGGTGAGTATTCAACAGCCGCCGGCTCCTATCTTGAAAGCCCAGGCAGTGGGCGGCGGTCAGGTGCGGTTGGCGTGGCCGACCAACAACCCCGGTTTCCAATTGCTTCATAGAGGAAGTCTATCGAGCGGTTGGATGACCAACAGTGCCACGGTGAACATTGAGGCAACCAACTTTGTGGTTTATGAGTCACTGATTGGCACGCAAAAATTTTATCGGCTGATCAAATGACGGGTAAGCTTTAGAACGCCTCCGCATGAATTTGTCATGGCTCCATTTACGCACCGGGGAGTTCAAACGAGCATGAAGCCGTTTTAAACAGCGTTAGACAGAGAAAACTTTGACCGGCGCAGAAGTCACTTCGGTGCACGAAAATTTAGTGGAGCAATTCAAAAGCAAACTGCAAGCGGTGTGCGTGAAACTTAAACCGCAACGGCTCAAACAGCCTTGCGGTTAAACACGACCAGAGCGACCCCCACGCCGACGAGCACGAACCCAGCCCAAGGTGGCACGTTGACGTGTTCTTTAGTGGTGGCATTGAGGCTAATCCCGCCAATCCGCGCTTCGTGATTTTTGTTGTAAGAAAAACCTTGGTAGGCGAGGGCGACCGCTCCCGCGACGATTAGAACTATTCCGAGCATTTTCATGGCAGAATCCTAGAGCAAAATAATTTTCCGCCAATCAGGCAATGACTGAACCATTGAATAAAGAGAAGCGAATTCCATTTGCTCATCATCGCAGGAAAATGTAACATAAAGGGGTTCAATCCATTTCTTAAAATTTATGCTGAAAGTCACTGGCAAAGGTTCGGTAACGACATGCGATGGAATCACGCGTCGCGATTTTCTTCAAGTCGGCACGCTTGGAGCCATCGGCTTGAGCATGTCGAAATTCGCGCAAATGAAAGCGATGGGCGCGGTCGCCAAGGGCAGCGACGAAAAAGCGTGCATCATGATTTTCAATCTCGGTGCGCCGGGACAACTCGATACCTGGGACATGAAACCGGATGCGCCGAGCGAAATTCGCGGGCCGTTCAAGCCGATTCGCACCAACAATCCTGATATTCAAATCTCAGAAATTTTTCCGCAAATGGCCAAGCTCGCGGATAAATTTTCGCTCGTGCGCAGTTGTTATCACACGGCGGCAGCGGTTCACGACACCGGACATCAGATGATGCAGACCGGGCGTTTGTTCAGCGGTGGCGTCAACACGCCTCACGCCGGTTGCGCGCTGGAATATTTGAAAGGTCGCAGAAACGAATTGCCCGCCAACGTCATTTTGCCGGAACCGATGGGTCCCACGGGTGGCGGACTTCCTCACGGACAGGACGCGGGTTTTCTGGGCAAGGCTTACGATCCATTCGCGCTCAACGCCGATCCGTCACAAAAAGATTTTAAAGTTCCCGATCTTTTGCCGCCGAAAGAAATTGGCGAAGCGCGTCTGGAACGTCGCCGCGAATTGCGCCAAGTCGTCGATTCCACCGTGAAAAATTTTGAGGCAAGTCCGAGCGCGGCTTTGATGGATAATAATTTCGCGTCCGCTTATCGGCTCATGACGAGCCAGAAAGCGCGCGACGCATTTGATCTCACGAAGGAGCCGTTGAAAGTTCGCGAGCGTTACGGCATGACGCGCTTTGGACAAAGCTGTTTACTCGCGCGGCGTCTCGTCGAAGCGGGGGTTCGCTTTGTAACGATCAACACGTTCATCACCGTGTTCGACGAAATTACGTGGGACACGCACGGCTCCAAACCCTTCACGTCGATTGCGGGCATGAAGGAAATTGTCGCGCCGATGTATGACCAGGGTTACAGCGCGTTGCTCGAAGATCTTTTTGATCGCGGCATGTTGGACAACACGATGGTTTGCAATCTTGCTGAGTTCGGACGCACGCCAAAAATAAATCCGGCGGGTGGTCGCGATCATTGGCCGAATTGTTGGACGGTGAAATTTGCGGGCGGTGGCGTCAAAGGCGGCCGGGTGGTGGGCAAGAGTGATGAAATCGGCGGCTATCCTGTGGAACGTCCCGTGCGGCCCAACGAAGTTGTTGCCACCATTTACAAATCACTTGGCCTTGATTTGGAAACTCATTTGCCGGGGCCGAATTCGCGTCCCTATCCGCTGGTGGATTTCGGCACGCAAGCCATCAAGGAGTTGTTTTAAATTAACGCAAAGGCGCAAAGCCACGAAGGTGCACAGACAATGACTCAAACCTTTTTACATTTTCCGAAATTACAAATGCTAAAGAACAATCAATCTTTTCGTGCGACTCTGCGTCTTTGCGTCTTTGCGTTAATTGTTTTCACAATCAGTTCGATCCACGCCGCTGAATCACTCACCATTCTCCCGCAGAAATTCAAACTCACCGGACACGCTGCGCGCCAACAATTGATCGTCGAAAAATTGCGCGACAAACAATTCGTCGAACAACTCACGAACGACGTGAGTTTTCGGGCGAGCGATTCCAAAGTGATTGAAATCAAAGACGGCGTCGTTCTGCCAATTGGAAATGGAACCGCAACCATCACGGCGAAGATTGGAAAAGAATCTACGCAAACGGATGTCGTCGTCGAAGGAATGGAAAAGCCATCCGAGTGGAGTTTTCGCAATCACGTCCAACCAGTCCTCGCGAAAATGGGTTGCAGTTCCGGCGCGTGTCACGGTGCCGCGGCGGGACAAAACGGATTTAAACTTTCTTTGCGCGGCTACGATGATGACACCGATTATCTCACGCTCACGCGACATGCGCTCGGTCGTCGCGTGAATCTGGCCGATCCCGGTCGCAGTATGTTGCTGACGAAACCGACCGCCGCCGTTCCGCACAAAGGTGGAAAAAAATTTGAAGTCGATTCCATTGATTATCGCGTTCTCTCCGAATGGATTGCTGCCGGTGCGCCCGGCCCGAAAAAGGAAGATCCGCGCATCGAGAAAATAGAAATTATTCCCGATCACGTTGTCCTTAAACCCGACGCCAATCAGCAACTTCTCGTTCGCGCCACGTTCAACGACGGCCACACCGAAGACGTGACGCATTGGGTAAAATACACCGCCGCCAACGCCACCGTCACGCAAGTCGATGACAACGGTTTGGTCAAAGTGGTCGGCAACGGCGAAGGCGCAATCACCGCGTGGTATTTGAGCCGCATCGCCATCGCCACCGTGACGGTTCCTTACACGAACACAATTTCTTCATCCATTTTCGCAAAGGCCAAGCGCCGGAATTTTATCGACGATTTGGTTTTGGAAAAACTCGCGAGCCTGAATCTCCCGCCGTCGCCGCGCTCCACGGATTCAGAATTCATTCGCCGCATTTATCTCGACACCATTGGCGTTCTTCCCACGGCCGAAGAAACGCGCCATTTTCTCGCCGACAATTCTTCCAAAAAACGCGACGCGCTCATCGACAAACTTTTGCAACGTCCCGAGTTTGTCGATTACTGGACTTACAAATGGTCCGATTTACTTTTGGTCAGCAGTCGAGTCGCGTCTTCCGTTGGCACGTCGCGTTTGAAAACCAGCGCGACGTGGGCTTATTACAATTGGGTTCGCCAGAACGTGGCGGCGAACACGCCGTGGGATAAATTCGTCCGGGATATTGTCGTCGCTCAAGGCAGCACGCTCGAAAATGGCGCGGGAAATTTTTACGTGCTGCACGACAACCCGACCGACCGCGCGGAAAATGTTTCGCAAGCCTTCCTCGGCATGTCGATCAATTGCGCCAAATGCCACAATCATCCAATGGAGAAATGGACGAACGACGAATATTATCAGTTCGCGAATTTGTTTTCCCGCGTTCGCTCAAAATCCGGCAATAGCGATGGCGACAATATTATTTTTGTTTCCACTGACGGCGATCTGGTGCAACCGCGCACCGGCAAACC
>JBDSYB010000077.1:0-11843 GCA_039925885.1 Verrucomicrobiota bacterium | reverse complement strand
ATTCAGCAGCGTTGCTCGTCCTTTTCATCTGCAATCATTGCCCGTACGTGAAGCACGTTCGCGCCGAATTAGCGGAACTTGGGCGGGATTATCAGTCGCAAGGAGTCGGCGTGGTGGCGATCAATTCCAATGATGCCGCCAATTACCGCGATGACAGCCCGGAGAAAATGAAACAGGAAGTCAAATTGGCTGGTTACACTTTTCCTTATCTTTATGACGAAACGCAGTCTGTCGCCAAAGCGTTCCGCGCTGCCTGCACGCCTGACGTTTTTCTGTTCGATAAAAATTTGAAACTCGTCTATCGCGGACAACTCGACGACAGCCGTCCAGGTAATGATATCCCAGTGACCGGCGAAGATTTGCGCCTGGCGCTGGATGCGGTACTGGCGGGAAAACCCGTTTCCGAAAACCAAATCCCGAGCATCGGTTGTAACATCAAATGGAAATCCGGCAGCGTGCCAAAATATTTTTAACCGCGAACCACGCGAAATACACGAAAAGGATTTGTGTTGGGTGGCGCAGGAATCCGTTTAAACGCAGAGGCCACAGAGGTTCACGCAAAGGGCGCGAAGGTTTTTCTCTGCGTGCCCTTGCGAAAACCTCCGCGCCCTCTGCGTTTAAACCCGGATTTTGCATGAGAGCCGTAGCGCAGGTTTCCAACCTGCTGTTTCGCCGGTTTCCAATCGCAAACGGAATAATTGGGCTATTGCAAATTCCGCGTTTAAAGCAGCTTTCGCGTTGTTCGTGTCATTCGCGGTTTGATTCATGAAAACTTTTCTCGGCATTGAAATCGGCGGAACCAAATTGCAAATCGTTCTCGGTGACGAGTCGGGGAACATTCACGAACGTTTTTGCTTTTCAGTTTTGGCCAGCGAGGGCGCCAAAGGAATTCGCCAGCAAATTGAATCCACGCTCGAAAAACTTTTTCCGAAAACAAAGCCGGCTGCGGTGGGTGTTGGCTTTGGCGGACCGGTCGATGGGAAAATCGGAAAAATCTATTGCTCGCATCACATCGAAGGCTGGTCGGATTTCCCCATTGCCGATTGGTTGCATTCGATCACGAATATTCCTGTATTCGTGGATAACGACGCGAATGTTGCCGCGCTCGGCGAAGCCATTCATGGTGCGGGAAAAAATTTCGATCCGGTTTTTTATGTCACGCTTGGCAGCGGCGTCGGAGGTGGTCTGGTGGTGGACAGGAAAATTTATCATGGCGCGAAACCCGGCGAAGCGGAGTTTGGCCATCTTCGTTTGGATAAATCAGGGCGCATTCTGGAATCGAGTTGTTCAGGCTGGGCAGTTGATCGAAAAATCCGCGAGGCGATTGAAAGCGGGAAACCCACAGTGTTGTCGAATCTGGCAGGCGAACAACGCAGCGGCGAAGCAAAGTTTTTGAGAGTCGCTCTGGAAAAATACGATCCGCTGGCGCGAGAAATTTTAAATGAAACAGCAGAAGATCTGGCCTTTGGACTTTCCCACGTGGCGCATTTGTTTCATCCGGACATTATAATTCTTGGCGGCGGGTTGTCTTTGGTGGGGGAGCCATTGCGCTCCGCTGTGGAAAACTTTTTGCCAAATTTTTTGATGGCTGCGTTTGCGCCCGGCCCCAAAATTGCATTGGCGAAATTGGGCGAGGACGCGGTTACCATTGGCGCTCTGGAATTGGCGCGGGTAAGGTTCGAGGATTCAGGCGGAAGAGTTTGAGTCAACTTTCCGCACGGCACGACCGGAGTTGCAGGAAAAATGGGGAAACTTGAATTGCCCGCCTCCCCTGCCTTACATTTGGTTTCCCATGAATAATTGGATTACGAATTACCTCAACGCGCAAAAAGCCGCGCTCGATTCCATCCCGGTTGAAGGCGTCGAAAAAATTATTGCGCTCTTGCAGCAAGCGCTGAAGAGCGACGCGCAAATTTTTGTTTTTGGCAATGGCGGAAGCGCGGCGAACGCCTCGCATTTCGCGACAGACCTTGGCAAAGGTTCCTCGGATAAAGTGGGCAAACGTTTTCGCGTCCTCTCACTCAACGACAACGTCAGTTGGATGACGGCGATTGGAAACGATTTCGCGTATGAAGATGTTTTTGTGCGCCAGCTGGAAAATTACGGACGTAAAGGCGATGTGGCGCTTTCTTTGAGCGTGAGCGGCAACTCACCCAATTGCGTGAAGGCGCTGGAATGGTCGAAGCAAAATGGCTTAAAAACGGTTGCTCTCGTCGGGGCCAAGCGGGGTCGCATGGCGGAAATTGCCGACCTCGCGCTGACGATCAATGACACCCATTATGGACGCGCCGAAGACGCGCAAATGGCGATTTGTCATCTGCTTTGTTACGCTTTCATGGAAAATCCGCAGTGGGGAAAAACGTGAATCAGCCGGGATTTTGTCGGTGATAATTTATTAACTTTTGTAAAAATAATTTGTGCCTACCTCTCCTGGAAATCTCCCAAAATATTTTCAGATCAGCCGCGAAATCATCGCATTGATCCAGAAGGGCACATTCACCGCCGGGGCGCTGGTTCCCTCGGAAAATGAAATTATTGAGAAATATAAAGTCAGTAATACGACCGCGCGAAAATCTTTGCACGAATTGGAAAAAGCGGGATGGGTTACGCGGATCAAAGGGAAGGGGACCTTCGTCCGCAATAACACGGTGGAACGTCCCGTCACCCGCATTTTTGGTTTCACCAAAAACATGATCGAAGCCGGTCGCAAGCCGACCACGAAGTTGCTGGGTTTTCATCTTCGCGACAAAAACCGCACGTTGGATTTGAACGGTCGCAGCTATGTTTTGAAAGGCCCTTACTGCGAAATCGAACGTTTGCGCTGCGCCGACGGGGTTCCGATGATGAAAGAAACGCGTTTCATTTCGCTCCAACTTTGCCCCGGCATTCACAAACGGAATTTGGAACAATCGCTTTACGAAATTTTTGAGCGGCATTATCACATTCAATTGGTGGAGATTAAACAACTGGTCAGCGCGGTTCATCTCGAAGGTGAGTGGCTGGAAGTTTTTGATTCCAATAAACCAGTCCCGGCATTTCGGGTGGAGGGTGTTTCGTTTTCTGGAAAAAACATGATCGTGGAGATGGAAGATTCGGTCTATCGCGGCGACATGTATCGGTTTTCGGTTTCGGCCCTTCGATAATTTCCAAGCGGGTTCCTGCTTAACCGGAACGATTCAGTTGGAGAGATTGTTCGCCCTCACCCTAACCCTCTCCCCCGAGGAGAAGGAACCTGCCAGCAGGGGCCGCCATCGGCATTAAACGGTGAATATTTTCCAGCGCTGAATAATATTCTCCCTCTCCTCGGAGGAGAGGGCCGGGGTGAGGTCGAGCGTTTCTCTTCACTGAATGGTTACTGCTTAAACATTCACTTAGACTTCGCAAATGACTGCTTGGTGCGTTAACATGTTTCGCCGTCGGACTCTGCGATTGTTCGGAAACGAAAATGGCGGTTGATGAATGGTTAACGACATTTTGCATTTTACATCCCAAAAAACAATTGTTTTGCGCACAAGGTTTGCAGCCGGAATTGTTTTTTTGTTTTTGGCCGCGAACAGTTTTTCGGGCACGTTGGTATTCTGGAATTTCAACAGCGTCACCCAGGACAATGACCCGACCACGGGCACGTTGCAGCCAGCCATCGGGGCCGGCGCGGCTTCTCTGGTTGGCGGAGTTACCGCGTCGTTCACCGCTTCCAACGGCTCATCCGATTCGGGTTCAGACAATAGCAACTGGCGGATCACACTCTGGCCAAGTCAAGGCATCGGCAACAAACAAAATGGGGTGGAGTTTCGTGTCAGCACCGTTGGACACACGAATATTTTATTGAAGTGGGACCTGCGCAACAGCAATACCGCGAGCAAATACACGCGGCTTCAATACACGACCAACGGCACCGGATTCATTGATTTTTCCATCATCGCGATGCCCGCCGAAACCTGGATCAACGGGCAATCGGTGGATTTCTCCTCGGTGGCCGGCGTGAACAACAATCCAAATTTCGGCGTGCGTTTTGTCACGGAATTTGAAATCACCGCAACGGGGTCCGGCGTGAACGGTTACGTTCCATCGAGCAGCACCAACACTTACGGGAACGGCGGGACGTTGCGGTTTGACCTCGTCGAGTTTGAAGATAACCCGGCTGTTCCCACGCCCGCGACGAGCGTCAAAACTTTTTCCGTCGTGAGTTACAACATTTGGGGTGCGAACTTCGAGGACACGGAAGCCAACTGGAATACGAACAAAGCGCGCATCCAACAGATCGGACGGGAACTGAAATTTTTGAATGCGGACGTGATCGGTTTCCAGGAGTTCGCCATCACCAATCGCGGGCAAGTTACGAATTGGGTGAAAGATTTTCTACCTGGATATTTTGTCGCCACAAATTCCACCACCGCTGGCGGCCCACCCAATGTCATTGTCAGCCGGTTTCCGATTGCCCGATCACAGTCGTGGCTGGCTCGAGCGAGTTTGAGCGCATTCGGTTACAACGGCGTCTTTGCCCGCGATTTGTTTGAAGCGGAAATCGTCGTGCCGGGAATGCCCGAACATGTGCATGTCTTCAACGTTCATTTAAAAGCTTTCGCCGATCAGGATAATGCGTTGCGTCGGGGAGCCGAGGCATTGTGCCTTTCCAACTGGTTCGTCACGGTGTTCCTGCAAGGTCCCTACCGAACGCATCCTTATCTGCTGATGGGTGACATGAACGAAGATATTTTTCGGCCCAGAACTTTCGAACAGAATGCCATCAACCGAATGGCCAATGACGCGACTGGCCTCAGGTTGACAACTCCGCGCAATCCGGTGACTAATGACGAACGCACCTGGTCCATCCAGAACTCGAGTCTCACCATTCGTTTCGATTACATTTTTCCAAGCGGTTTGCTGTTCTCGAATATGAACAGCGCGCAAGTTTTTCGTTCCGATCTTTCCAGCCCGTCCAATCCTTTTCCCGGCTGGCTGCTTTCCACCGACAGCCTTGCTTCCGATCATTTGCCAGTGGTGATGACGTTCAACAATCCGTTTTGGCCATTCTCAACCTCGATCCATCGGGCAGGCTCAACCATCAATTTGAGTTGGGAAAGTTTTACCAACGCCCGATATCGCGTGGAAGCATCCTCAAACCTGGTGCAATGGGCGCAACGAGCGAGCTTTGTGGCCACGGGCACGAACACAACCTGGGCAGCGACAGCAAACGCCTCGGAACAATTTTATCGGGTCGTGCGCGAGTAACTGCGGATGGGAAAAACTGAGGTTAAAGTGAATTCAAGTTTGACTCGCTCCGGATTTTGCGATAGTTAGTGCGTTAACGCATTAACTCAACCCTCGCAGGCACCAGCGTCGCCAGAGGTTGAAATTTCAAAAAAATTTGTAACGAAGTTGTCACGGAAACGCAGTCAGATTGTAGCAATAGTTTGATTAAATTCATCCGGCTTATGAGAAATGAAGAGAGAACAAAAGTTTTTAAACCGACCAAGGGTTTTACGCTGATTGAACTCTTGGTGGTGATTGCGATCATCGCGATTTTGGCGGGGTTGTTGTTGCCAGCGTTAGCCAAGGCAAAGGCAAAAGCGCAGAGGATTTCGTGCTTGAACAACATGAAACAGTTGGGGATCGGATGTTTTATGTATGCGCAGGATTTTAAGGGGCAGTTTACTGCGCCTAGTACAAAAACGACTCCGGTCAACGAAAAGGGAAATGCTGCTGCTTTGATCGCTCCCTACGATTCGGATCGCTCGGCGAGTGATGATGACCTGGTTTTTCTCTATCCAACTTACGTTTCTGCTCTGAAATCATTTAATTGTCCCTCAACGAAACACATGATCCGACCGGATGTTTTTGAAACTGACCTCACCACTGGTCAAAAAGTTTTGACGGATTTAAGGTCATTAGCAAAGCCGACTGGGCCTATCGCAAACGATGGCCTCAGCTATGAAGTCTTCGGATTATTCACCGGCTCCGGCGTGCAGAAACCTAAAAAGACCGAGGCTCGTATTAATGGGCAAACCATTCGTTCGGCGGGGTCAAAGTATTTTGGGCAAAGGGTTTCTGCTTCTGATGTTTTTTTAATGGTAGATGCAGACACCGGCTCGGGGGCGGCCAGCAACTATCCGGATCCCGAAGATAACCACGGCAAAGACGGGGCCAATATGAATTTTTGCGATGGTCATGCCTCTTATGTCACACGCCAAAAATGGCTCGATGCCTGGAATTTATCTCAAGACACCAACCGCTAACTAAAACCCTAAACCTCAATATGAAAAAACTTATTCTCATTGGCACAAGCTTCCTCGGTCTCGTGAATTCCCTGCGGGCAGACACGATTACTTTATGGAATTTTAATTCTCCAACGAACGATGCCATTTTCACTACTGGCACACTAGCCCCCGCAATCGGGTCTGGGACTATAACTAACGTTGGAGGCACAACTAATTCTATCGGAGGTCCCCCAAGCGGGCAACTGGCGACAAGCGATACGAACACAACTGACAATTCTGCTCTTCGTTTGGGGCAATTTCCGGCCCAAGGCACGGCGACCAGGACTGCGGGAATGCAATTTTTCACCAGCACCGTTGGATACGAAGCGATTCAAGTTACGTTCGATCAGGAAAACAGTGGTAGTGCCAGCCTCTATTGGAGATCCCAATATACGACAAATGGTGGAACCGCTTGGATTGATTACACGGGCTTTCAGGCTGCGGGAACTACTGCTTGGATTAAAGGGCGCATCGTTGATTTTAGCACTGTGGCTGGAGTAAAAAATAATCCCGATTTTGGCTTTCGATATGTTAGTGAATGGATTATTGATGCGACAGGTTCCGGCGCGAGTTCTTATGCTGGAAATGCTGCAACTTATAGCACAGGTGGAACTCTTTGGTTCGACATGGTTACTGTGTCTGGAACGATATTAAGCACCAATAACGTTGATCCAACCATCTCCAGTATTTCGAATCAAACGGTTCGCGCCAATCAAACCGTGGGACCGCTTGCGTTTACCATTGGAGATGTGGAAACGGCTCCGGCGAACTTGACCCTTTCCTTCGCGAGTTCGAATCCTGGTTTAATCTCGAATTTTTCCTTCGGAGGAAGTGGGACTTCTAGAACGATCACGTTGACTCCCGCCGCTAATCAATCCGGTTCTTCCACGATCACCGTCACTGTTACGGATGAGGGAGGAAAAGCGGCATCTTCGTTATTTTCTGTTACCGTGCTGGCTCCTTCTATCATCGTTTCCAATCAAACAATGAAAGTTAATACGTCCCGCACAATCGGATTGCAAATCTCGCAATATGATAGCTTTCAAGGAGCTGTCACTGTCACCGCGGATTCCGTCGTCGCTTCGCTTCTCCCGCCGGGGAGTCTGGTCTTGAGTGGATCGGGCAGTAACCGAAGTCTCACGATCACTCCGGCTCCCAATGAGTTGGGCATCGCTGTTATCACTATTATGGCCACAGATGGGCCGCTGAGTGCTTCGGGAACAATATTTCTGAACGTGGTCGATACAAACATTGTGGCCTTGTGGAATTTTAATAGTCCGTTGCGCGACTTCAATGTTCAGACCGGCTCTACCAATTCAAATTTCGGCAATGGGATAGCAACACCGCTCGTCGCGCTGGGGACTTTTGGAACGGCGGGGACGACTTCAGATTTGGACGGGGAAGATAATTCCCGTTTACGCTTAGGAACGTTTCCAGCTCAAAACACAGGGGAAAAAACGGGCGGAGTAGAATTTCGATTCAGCACCGTGGGATTCCAGGACATCAACTTTTCCTGGGAACATTACAACAGCGCTTCTGCGAGCCGCTACTGGCGCGTTCAATATACCACTGACGGCGCTAACTTCATCGATGCGTTGAGCTATTCCAATGTCGTCCCAACAACGTTTTTTGCCACCAATACAAGCTTCGCCGGTATATCGGGGGTTAATAATAATCCCAATTTTGCGGTTCGAATTGTCAGCGAATTTGAATCGTCCGTCGTGCCGGACAGTACCAACGGATATGTAGGTGTTCAAGCCAGTGGCGGTTACTCTACTGCCGGGACGCTTTGGCTTGATACGATTCAATTTACCGGTGCGCCGTTTACCGGAGTAACCCAAGCGACGCTCACTGTTTCTCGCTCGGGCAACAACATTCTCGTCTCATGGCCCTCAACCATCAGTGGAACATTGCAACAAACCTCGACCTTGTCTCCGGCCAATTGGCAACCAGTTTCTGAAACTCCGGTGGTTCAGAACGGTCAAAACGTAGTCACAATTACCAATCCGGTAGGAAATAATTTCTATCGCCTTAGCCAATAAGCGCACCAAACTACTCGCGAATCGGCGGAAGATTGTCTCGGCAACCTTCCGCCTTTTCTTGAATTGAATGAAAATAGAGCTATCAAACATCCGCCACGTGGCTCTCGACATGGATGGCACCATCTATCGTGGCGGATCAGTTTTTGATTTCACGAAACCATTTCTTGATCTCTTAAACCGCTTAGGGATTGGCTACACTTTTCTGACGAACAACCCTTCCAGAAATACCGAAGATTATCTGGCCAAATTGCGCGGCATGGGCATCGCCGCTGATGAAACACAACTCTACACCTCGACTCATTGCACGATAGAATTTTTGAAAAAAAAGTTTCCTCAAGCCAAACGGATTTTCGCTCTCGGCACCCCGAGCATGCATCAGGAATTTCTAAAAGCTGGTTACCAGATCTGCAAGGACAGTGCCAGCGACGAACCAGATATTGTGGTCGTGGCTTTCGATCCTACCCTGACTTTTTCTCGATTGGGTCGCGCTGCGTGGTGGATTCAAAAAGGCAAACCTTACATCGCCACCAACCCGGATCGCACTTGCCCCACCGATGAGCCGACCGTCTGGGTTGATTGCGGTTCGCTCATCGCCTGTTTGAAGGAAGCAACCGGGCGCGCGCCGGACGACGTGATGGGGAAACCTGATCCGGGAATGCTACGCGGAATTTTGGAGCGGCACGAGTTGCGTGCCAACCAACTTGCCATGGTGGGCGACCGCATTTACACCGACATTTTGATGGCGCAAAACTCTGGCGCATTCGGAGTGTTAGTTCTCACCGGCGAGGCCACTTCTGAAGATGCTGCAAAATGTTTTCCCGCTCCTGATTTAATTGTGCCCAGCCTCAAGGAATTCGGAGAAAAACTTTGCGCCACCCAAACTGAAGTGATTCCCGTGTGAACAGTTTACCTGCGATTCCACGCGAAAGATCGTTTCGCCCATTTACGACTCAACCGCTGGATTTATTGATTATCGGCGGCGGAATCGTTGGCGCAGGAATTGCCCGTGACGCCGCGATGCGCGGTTTGCGGGTGGGTCTCGTTGAGCAACATGATTTCGCTTTTGGCACGAGTGGCCGCTCCAGCCGCTTGCTGCACGGCGGGCTGAGATATTTGGCGCAAGGCCGCATCGGTCTGGTTCGCGAGGCGAGCATTGAGAAAAAAATTATCCACCATATCGCGCCGCATTTGGCCGAGCCGCTTGCGTTTGTTTTTCCAACGTATTCCAATAATCACGACTGGAAACTTTGGCAGTTGAAGGTGGGCGTTAAGATTTACGACCTGCTTTGCGGCGGAATAAATCTCGGCAAGTCAACCTGGCTGAATAAAAATGAAACGCTCCTACACGTTCCGGGGTTGACCGGAAAAAATCTCAACGGCGCCGTGCGTTACTACGACGGTTTTACGAATGACGCGCGCCTCGTTCTCGACACTTTGCGTTCGGCTGCGAAAAGTGGCGCGGCACTACTGAATCACGCCAAATTTGAAAACGCCGACTTCGTCTCCGGCAATTGGGAAGCGGAAGTCAGCGACAAGTTGAGTTTGGAAAAACATAAAATTCGTGCGCGTGCCGTCGTCAATGCGACCGGTCCGTGGGCGGACGGTTTACCGCACAGCGATGTCAAACTGCGTCTCACCAAGGGAATTCATCTCGTCGTCGAAAGAAACCGTCTGCCCGTTCCTGACGCCATTGTCATGACCGATGGTAAACGCATTTTATTCGTCATTCCGTGGGGGGAACGGACCATCGTTGGCACGACTGATACTGATTATACCGGCTCGCTGGACGACGTTCGCGCCAACGTCGAAGACATTCATTACGTTCTGCAAATCACGAATCAGTTTTTCCCCAACGCAAAATTGACGGAGCAAAATGTCATCAGCACCTGGGCTGGATTGCGGCCCCTGATCGCTGATCCAAATGGAAAACCCTCTGACATTTCTCGCTCGCACGACATCAAGAGTCCCGAGCCGTTTTGGTGGGACGTTGCGGGTGGAAAACTCACGACCTATCGCTTGATGGCCGAGCAAGCTGTCGATCAAATCGTAAAAAAGTTGAGCGGAAATTTTTCCGCGTGCCGCACCGCGACGGAATCGCTTTTGTCGAAAAGCGAAGCCGAGGGCATCAGTGGAATCGCCCCACCGCAATTTAGCCGGTCAGCGGTCGAGCATTTTTGCGCGGAGGAATGGGCATTAAACCTCGATGACGTGATGATTCGCCGCACGAGCTGGCATTATTATTTTCGCGATGCCGCCGAGCGCGCTGAAAAAGTCGCCGATTGGATGGCAGAGATTTTAGGTTGGAGCGAAAACGAAAAGGAATCGCAACTACGACTTTACAAAAATTCCGGCAATGCGGAGTTGCTGAAATCTTCCTCGACTTCCAGCATGGCGCTTTCGCCCAAATGATAATTGCCATTCGCCAATGGTTTCGTCCTGCGCCTCCTATACCGCGTTTGCCTGAAGCGGAAATCAACCGCCTTTATCCGCGTTTTCGCTGGCAGGTTTTCGAAGCGGCCTTCATGGCGTACGCCATGTTTTACCTCGTGCGAAATAATTTTTCGCCCGTGCAAAAGGAAATTGGCGAGGCGCTGCATTACACCAAATCAATGCTCGGCGACATCATCGCCGGAACCTCCATTGCATATGGCATCGGCAAATTTGTGATGGGTTATCTTGCCGATCGCAGCGATGCACGCAAATACATGGCGGTGGGAATGTTGCTGACTGCGGGATTGAATTTTCTGTTCGGCGCAACGCACACGTTCGGAATTCATTTCTGGCTCTGGACGCTCAACGGATTTGTGCAAGGCATGGGATACGGCCCTTGTACCCGGGGATTGGCGCATTGGTATAGCGCCAAAGAACGCGGGAAAATTTTTGGCGTCTGGAATATTTCGCACAACGTGGGCGGCGGAATCGCCGGGTATCTCGCGGCAAAATGCGCTGAACAGTGGGGCTGGCAATCGGCATTTTATGTTCCTGGAATTATTACCACTCTGGGCGCGATTTATCTTTTCTGGCGGATGCGCGACACCCCGCAATCAGTCGGTTTGCCAGCGGTCGAAGAATACAAAAACGATTGGCCTACCAATGAAAAAGAGGAGCACGAACGGGAAATTTCCGCCAAAGAACTTTTGCTGAAATATATTTTTCCGAACAAAATGCTGTGGATTCTGGCGCTGGCAAATGTGTTTGTTTATATCGCCCGCTACGCCATGGTCGATTGGGGACCGACCTATTTGAAAGAAGTCAAAGGCGCGTCGCTCACTGAAGGAGGCTTTAGCACGTTGGTGATCGAATTTGCGGGCGGCGCAGGAATGCTCACGATGGGTTGGCTTTCCGATAAACTGGGTGGACGACGCGCGCGCGTCAGCGTCATGGCGATGATTCCTCTGTTGATCGCGTTTTACTGCATCATCATTGTTCCCGCCGAAAAACTTTGGATCGACATGGTTCTGTTCGGCATCATTGGTTTTTGCGTTTACGTGCCGGTCATGTTTTCCGGAGTGATGTCCTTGGATTTGACTTCCAAAAAAGCGGT
>JBDSYB010000076.1:0-9836 GCA_039925885.1 Verrucomicrobiota bacterium | reverse complement strand
GTTTCTTCGATACCATTTGCGGCGCAACGCAAGATCGTCAGGATGCGTTGGAAAAACTTTTGCGCGAGCCGATGGATTTATTGCTTGTGATCGGCGGTTACAATTCATCTAACACCTCGCATCTTGCTGAAATGGGCGAGGCGAAGTTACCCACTTATTTCATCAAGAACGCGGCGATGATGGTTTCTGAAAATATGATCCGGCACTGGAACCAACACAGCCATCAGGAAGTCGAAACCGAGGAGTGGTTGCCGCAGGGGAAAATCATGGTCGGCATCACGGCAGGCGCCTCCTGCCCGAATAATTTGATCGAGGATGCGATTCGCCGCCTCTTTCAATTGCGAGGTGTTTCGGTCCAGGAATTGTTGGCAAATTGATTTTCGTCAAACCTCGAACGAATTTCCCGCAGTGGCAATAACCATTCGTAACGATCCAGCGGTCTAACTTTCCATGCCCGTCACACGAGAACAACTTGAAGAACGCGAACGGCAGACCCTCGCGCCTTACGCGCAATTCAGCGCCGATTCTCGTGGAAGAACTTTCACTGAAGATCCGCCCGAGTGGCGAACGCATTATCAACGCGACCGTGATCGGGTCATTCATTCGCGGGCCTTTCGCCGCCTCGAATACAAAACACAGGTGTTCCTCAATGGCAGCGGCGATCATTTGCGGACACGTTTGACTCACACGATGGAAGTGGCTGCGATTTCTCGCAATATTTCCCGCGCCTTACAATTGAACGAAGACCTTTGCGAATCCATCGCCCTGGCGCACGATCTGGGTCATTCGCCGTTCGGTCACAAGGGCGAAGTTGTTTTGAATAAATTGATGAAGGCGCACGGCGGCTTCGAACACAATCGGCAAAGTCTTCGCATCGTCGAGGAACTCGAACAAAAATATCCGCGCTTTCAAGGATTGAATTTAACGTGGGAAGTTCGCGAAGGACTGGTCAAGCATTTTACCAGTTACGATCATCCCAGTAAACGAGCTGGCTTCGATGCTAAATCTTCCTCGCTCGAAGCGCAGGTGGCAAACCTCGCCGATGAAATAACTTATTACAGCCACGACCTTGATGATGGACTGGACGCAGGTTTGTTGTCCGAGAAGAAATTGTGCAAAGATGTTCGCTTGTGGAATGAAGCGAGCCGGCGTGTTACGAAGGAATTTGGGAATATTTCAGAGGAAAGCCGCCGTTATTTTATCATCCGTTGTCTGATTGACGGCCATGTCAAAGATGTTGTCGGCACCACGGAAAAATTGATTCTCGCAGCCCGGGTTAAATCCGCCGATGACGTGCGACTTCAATCCCGCCCTCTCGTCCGATACAGCGCGGAACGCAAAAAGTTGAATCTGGAACTGCGCGATTATCTTTATCAAAATCTTTATTACAATCCGGTTGTGCATGAACCGAATCTTCGCGCCGTGAGGATGCTCGAAGAATTATTTCTGCACTTCTTGGCGCACCCGGCTGAGATGGGCGAACGCGTCAAAACACGCGCGCGCAAGGCCGGTTGGCATCGAGCGATTTGCGATTATCTCGCTGGCATGACCGATCGTTACACGATTCAGGAACATCATCGCTTGTTTGGACTGAAAGTCTGAACCGGCTTTCGGTTTCCGCAGGCAAATTTATGCACTCAAAATTCATGGGCAAAGCCATCCGCGTTTCCCAACAAATGATGCGCGCAGGAAAAGGCGGACCTTTCGGCGCGGTGGTTGTACACAAGGGTAAAATTATCGCAACCGGACACAATCAAGTGACTTCGACCAATGATCCCACCGCTCATGCCGAGATCGTGGCGATTCGCGAAGCCTGCCAAAAACTGAAAACATTCCAACTCGACGACTGCGAATTATACACGAGTTGCGAACCCTGCCCGATGTGTCTCTCCGCAATTTATTGGGCGCGCCTGAAGAAAATTTATTTCGCCAACACCCGACAGGACGCCGCCAAGATTGGCTTTGATGACGATTTTATCTATCGCGAAATTCCTCTCCCGCTTAAAGAAAGAAAACTGGTGATGAAACAACTGATGCGGAAAGAAGCCAAAGCCGCTTTTGACGAGTGGGAAATCAAAGTGGATAAAGTGCTTTATTAGGCCGTCGCAGAAAATTTACGGTGATGCTGTGACCCGGAACGTTCACTTTTCAACGCAAAGGACGCAGAGGTCATCGCAAAGGGCGCAAAGAATTTCCTCTGCGAATCTCTCCGGAAACCTCCGCGTCCTCTGCGTTAAAATCCCGGGTTTCCTAACCCGCGTTTTCCAGCGGCTTCGCGGAAATTTCCAACATCCGTTCAATCGGCAAACGCGCGCGCCGGATAATTTCATCACTCAATTCGATGCGAGGTTTTAGATCCACCATGCAATCGTAAAGTTTTTCCAGCGTATTCATCTTCATGAATTTGCATTCGTTACAACGGCAATTTGCCACCGGTGCCGGAATAAATTTTTTATCGGGACATTCTTTTCTCAGGCGATGAATCATGCCCGCTTCGGTAGCGATGATAATGGCTTTGGCCATACTTCGTTTGCAGAATTCCACCATTTTTTCTGTGGAACAAACTTCATCGGCCAACATACGAACGGCCTTTGTACATTCGGGGTGGGCGACGAGCGGCGCGTCAGGATATTCGCGGCGGATGCGCGTAATATTTTCGTGAGTAAATTCAACGTGCGCATAACAGTTCCCTCGCCACAAAGTCATCGGACGTCCCGTTTGCTCCATCACCCACGCACCCAGATTTTCATCCGGCACAAACAACAAATCGCGATCTTTTGGCGCGGCATTGACAATTTTCACCGCATTGCCGCTGGTGCAAATTACATCGCTCAACGCCTTCACTTCCGCGCTGCAATTAATATAGGTAATGGTATAAAAATTCGGATTCGTATCCTGCAATGTTTTTAGTTTTGGCGCCGGACAACTTTCTTCCAGCGAACAGCCCGCGTCTGTGTCCGGCAAAATAACAATCTTGTTTGGATTCAAAATTTTCGCCGTTTCTGCCATGAAATGGACGCCGCAAAAAACAATGACGTCCGCACTTGTTTTGGCGGCTTGCTGCGAAAGCCCGAGCGAATCACCAACGAAATCAGCCACGTCTTGAATTTCTGGAACCTGATAGTTGTGTGCGAGGATGATGGCGTTCAATTCCTTTTTTCGGGCCAGAATATCGCGCGAAAGCGCGTCCAGCTTTTCGGGCGGCAAAGGTTTGCGCGTGACGAACGACCAATCACTCTGCGGTTGGATCTCTGTCAAATCAATCATCAATAAAAGCTAACGTCATGGGGAAAGCGCTGCAACCAGAGAAGCGGATAATTCCAGAACACAATTTTCAGCGAGATTGGAAAGATGGAAAAAACACCGACCCAAAAATTACTTCGCCGGTTTTTTTGCGGGAACAACTTCTGGCAGAGAAGGCATCAGCTCGAGCACATGACAAACGGTGTATAAATGTTGCGAATACCAATCGGTCCTTTTTTTGTCGCGAGCTTTTTCATTCACGGAAAAGAAAAATGTGGCGAACAATCCCGCAGGCGATTGCATGTAGGTCAGGGCATTGACCCCGGAAATTGCTTTCTTTTTTACCTGTTCTTCCCCGGTGATTTTGTAGAGGTCCGCCAAGGCGAGACAATAGCGCGCGGTATGGCCGGGCATGATGTGATCGAAGCCCGCCTGCTCCGATACAGCGGGCGCAGGCGCGGCGGCATGTCCATCGGTATGAACCAATCGTTCTTCCATGTTTTGAAGTATCTTGCGCCCCATCTGGATAAATTCAGGGTGCGATTTTCCGTGACGAAACAAATAGTCGGCAGTGAAAGACATCGGTTCAGCCGAGAGATAACTTTCAGGTTTAAGCACAATGTCTTCGTGGTAGGTGCCCCAGAGATTCTTTTCGATGTGTCGTTGTAACATTAGCTTCAAAGCTTGTTCGTGCGCTGTGCGATAAGTGGATTTATTTTCGTGACGAAGAATATCTTCAAAGAATTGGACGAAGAATACGGGCGCGCCCCCGAATTCCTGCTTAACCTTTCCATCCTCAGGCACGACCCGAAAAGGCCAGCTTCCATCTTTATTTTGGTGGCTGACAAGCGTGTCGGCGATGGCTAGCGCTTCGACCAAATATTTTTTTTCCCTGGTCGCTTCATGGATTGCGACGTAGGCGCTGCCGATGAAGGCGGCTTTATCGGGTTCAATACTATCCACGTCCTTTGAGCCGCCGGGTTTGCCGGCGGTCATCGTTGAATACGGCAAATTTGGGTAAACCGCGTTGGTCGGCGTCAAGCGAGTCAAATTCCAATCCGCCAGATCGCGCGCGCGAGAGAGCCATTCCTTTTCTCCAGTGTAATCGCCGTAGCGCAAAAACGTAAAAATGAAATAAGCATGTTGCCGCGCCGGGAAAGAGAGTTTGCGGTCGGAACGCGAACCATCGGCATTAACAAAGGCGCTGGTAAAATAACCCGCCAATTCGCCATCGATTTTTCCCGGAACATAGCCGCCATCCGCCTTTTTGAGGAATTGCATCGCGTCCGTAATTGCTTCGATGACGGGACGCTTTGGCAGGACAACGCCATCGAGGACTTGAACTCTATTGCTCGTGGCTGGCTCTGCGGCGTTCAGAAATGCCGATGACATCAGCGCGCTGGCAAGGAAGAGTTTTCCCAGGTGTTTTGCGACTCCGAATGAAAATTTAAAATTTCTCTTCACATTTTTTTGGCTGAAGCGATTCGAGCCAGATATTATCCTGATCGCCGAGCCGCATATCGAAAACTGGCGGCCATCCAGGGGGGAAAAATTTAGGGCCAATCTTCCACCGCTTGGCTTCGAATGCTTGAACTAACTCGAAAAGACGCGCTCGCCATCGACACGCGGCCCGAAAAAATGGGCGCAGCCGCAGTAGAATTAGTCGTCCGGCCAGATCCATCGCAACGAGCGGGGAAGCCCGCAAATTCCTCACACTCTTTTGTTGGACGGAGTCTGGTCGGGATAAGGACCCAGGCTGCGCAGATTCGTTTCGTCAGTTGGACAACGCCCGCGACGAATCAGGAGCAGCCGAGACTTTCTCCGCAATTTAAACATTTGTAACAAGCGCCGTTGCGCACGGCGACATGGCCGCAACTCGGGCAGGTCGGCGCGTCGAGTTGATTGACAAAACCAGTTGAAGTCGCTTTTCCGTGACCGTTGCCGTTTCCGTTTGTCATAACCCTTGTTGGCGGAAGAGTGATTGTATCTGCATCTTCGGAAAGCGGAAGATCGGAAACCGGACGATTGATCTTCTTTTTTAATTCTTCTTCCAATCCAGGCATGAGCAATTCCGGTTGCGCAGAACTGATGACATTTACTTCGCGATAACCGGGAATAAACGTCAGCGCGAGCCAGCGGAAAACGTAATCGATAATCGAGGACGCATTGCGAATCTCCGGATTTTTTGTGAAGCCCGACGGCTCAAAACGTTGATGCGCAAACTTTCGCAAGAGCGTTTCCACGGGAACGCCGTATTGAAACGCCATGCTGGTCAGTGTTCCCACGCTGTCCATCAAGCCACCGATGGTCGAACCTTCCTTCGCCATCGTGATAAAAAGTTCTCCCGGCTGCCCATCTGCAAAAAGTCCGACGGTCAAATATCCTTCGTGACCGGCGATGTCGAATTTATGCGTAATCGCCGAGCGCGTGTCCGGCAAACGGCGGCGCAACGGTTGCGTAGAAGTCTGACGCAATTTGGCAATTTCATTCTCCAGTTCTTTGACTCGCGCATTTTCCGGCTCCGTATTCCCGCCGCGTTCATTGGTGCGTTTGGTGTTGAGCGGTTGCGAACGTTTCGAGCCGTCCCGATAAATAGCCACGCATTTTAATCCCATTTTCCAAGCTTCCACGTAAGCGTTGCGAATCTCGGTGACCGTCGCCTCATTCGGCAGATTAACCGTTTTGGAAATTGCGCCGCTGATAAACGGTTGCGTCGCGCCCATCATTTTCAAATGCGCCATGTAGCCGATGCTGCGTTTGCCTTTCGCGGCCTGAAATGCGCAATCAAAAACTGCGAGGTGTTCACACTTCACACCACTCGCGATGGTTGCGCCATTTTCTTCAACGTCTTCAATCGTGTCGTGCTTTTCAATGTGCGCCAGTATTTCTGTGATTTGATTTTCCGTGTAACCCAGTCGGCGTAACGCATCCCCCACCCCACGATTGACGATTTTCAACATCCCACCGCCAGCGAGCAGTTTATATTTTACGAGCGCAATATCGGGTTCAACACCGGTCGTGTCGCAGTCCATGAGGAAAGCAATTGTGCCGGTTGGCGCGAGCACCGTGACTTGCGCATTGCGATAACCGGATTCTTTTCCGCGAGCCAATGCGCGATCCCAACAATGACGCGCTTCATCTTTGAGATAAGTAAATTCTTTGCTCGGCTGAATTTGTTCGACGGCTTCGCAATGAAGTTTTACGACGCCTAACATGGATTCCACATTGCTTTTCGCGACCGGCTTCTCAACGCCGGAACAACGCGTGTCTTCGTAGCCGTCGAATGCGCCAATGACGCGCGAAATTTCAGCCGATTGTTCGTAAGAATGCCCCGTCATCATCGCGGTGATTGCACCGGCGAGCGCGCGACCTTCGTTGGAATCGTAAGAAAATCCGTAGCTCATGATTAACGAACCAAGATTCGCAAAACCAAGCCCGAGCGTGCGGAAGATGTGAGAATTTTCCGCAATTTCCTTCGTCGGATAACTCGCGTTGTCCACCAAAATTTCCTGCGCTGTAATGAAGATACGCACCGCGGCTTTGAATCGCTCTGTGTCAAACACGCCATCTTCGCGTTTGAACTTCATCAAGTTCAGCGACGCCAGATTGCACGCCGTGTTGTTCAGAAAAACATATTCTGAGCAAGGATTCGTCGAATGAATCGGCTCCGTTCCTTTGCACGTGTGCCATTTTTGAATCGCGCCGTCGTACTGCATTCCGGGGTCGCCACAAATCCAAGTGCCTTCCGCAATTTTGTCCAGCAACTTGCTCGCATCTTTTTTCGCGAGCGGTTTTGGATTCGTCACAGTGCGCGTCCACCATTCTTTTCCGTCGAGCGCGGCTTGCATGAATTCATCGCTAGCGCGCACCGAAAGATTTTCGTTCTGATACATCACGCTGCCGTAAGCGTCGCCGTTGTAGGAACCGTCGTAGCCCTGTTCGATTAGCGCCCACGCCTTTTTCTCTTCCTTCTGTTTCGCATCAATAAATTCTTCGATGTCGCCGTGCCAATCACGAAGCGTATTCATTTTCGCCGCGCGTCGGGTTTTGCCGCCGGACTTCACGACGTTGGCAACTTGATCATAAACTTTCAGAAAACTCATCGGCCCGCTCGGTCGCCCGCCGCCGGAAAGTTTTTCCCGACTCGAACGAATCGGCGACAAATCTGTTCCGGTGCCGGAACCGTATTTGAAAAGCATCGCTTCGCTGTAAGCCAGGCGCATAATATTTTCCATGTTGTCCTGCACCGATTGAATGAAGCACGCGCTACCCTGCGGATATTCGTATTGCGTCGGCGCGCGTTCGGCCTGTTTCGTTTTGCAATTGTAAAACCAATTTCCCTGCGCCGAATTTTTGCCAACACCGTATTGGTGATAAAGTCCGACGTTGAACCAGACGGGCGAATTAAACGCGCCGCATTGATTCACGCAAAGCCAGGTCAACTCGTCATAAAAAATTTCGCCATCTTCCTTGCTGAAATATCCGTCCTTGATTCCCCAATCCGAAATCGTTTTGCAAACTCGATCAATCAATTGTTTGACGGAAGTTTCGCGCTCCGGCGTGTTTTGTTCGCCATAAAAATATTTGGACACGACCACTTTGGTGGCGAGCTGCGACCACGATTTCGGCACTTCCACATTTTCCTGCTTGAAAATGACTTTGCCGGAATCGTCGGTGATTTCCGCCGTCCGCTTTTCCCATTCAAGTTGATCAAATGGTTTTACTTTAGCGTCACTAAAAACGCGCTCTAAATTCAGCGTTTTCTTCGGCGCAGTTGTTCGGTTAGATCCTGCATTTCGGCCGGAAACAGTCGCGCGACGGCGCGCGTGGGATTTTGTGGAAGAGACGACTTGATCGCGGGCATCAATCATAAGAGTAATTCAATAAAGGTTTGGTTTTTGGCGTTTTCGCTCTGGACGAGAATCAACCCGACCAGAGCACAATTTTTCCCAAATCAGCAGCAGTTGGACTTTTTAGGTATTGTCCAAATACCCCATTACGTTGGGAGCGGGCAAAACACTAGCACCACATATGGTGGTTTCAAGGGAATTCTCAAAAAAAGTTATTTTAGAGTTATTCCCTAAGAAAAGGGCAAAAAATCCTGCAAATACGCAGCTTTTTCCTAAACTTTTTTCGTCTCAGGGCAGCCTAGTGAACAACTTCAACTCATTTTTTCGCTGCCCCGCGAGGCGCCGTTTTCCATTTTCGCTTTGGCTCAATCGTTTTGGGACGCGGCTTCGGAACGAGTTGGATGGGACACCCTTCGTAACCAAAAGCTTTGCGCATTTCTCCCGCCAAATATTTTGCGTATTGATCTGAAAAAACATCGTCGCGATTAACGAATAATAAGAAAGTTGGCGGCGCTTGACGGACCTGCGTGGCGTAGAAGAATTTCAATCGATTTCCCGACGCGCTGATCGGCTGTTTGCGAACAATCGCGTCGTTCAATGTGCGATTTAAAATTGCCGTCGGAACTTTTTGTTCAAGCTGCGCGGCCACGTAGCGAATTGATTCCAGCAAACGTTCCAGATGAAAACCGGATTTCGCCGACGTGAAAATCACCGGTGCATAATCGAGAAAAAATAATTGGCGCTGCACCCATTCCGCAAATTCTGAAAGTGTCGTCAACCGTTTGGTCGAATCATCGCGCACTTTCTTTTTTCCGCGCCGCTCAATCTCTTCCACGCGCCGCTCCGAAACTTTTTCAGCAACCAAATCCCATTTGTTGACGACTACGATGCAGGCCTTTTTTTCCTCGATAATTTTTCCCGCAACTTTCTTGTCCTGCGCCGTGATTCCCGCTTCGGCATCCACCACAAAAACCACGATGTCACTGCGCCCAATGGATTCTTCCGTGCGGTTGACGCTGTAGAATTCGACGGACTCGCTGACGTGTCGTTGATGGCGCACACCCGCCGTATCGATCAAAACAAATTTCTGTCGCACTCCTTCCGTTTCAACCTCAAAGGGAACATCCACCGCATCGCGTGTTGTGCCGGGAATTGAACTTACAATGACGCGATCCGATTTGGTCAGCGCATTGATGATGGAAGATTTTCCGACGTTCGGTCGTCCGACAATGGCCAGTTTCAAAACTCGGGGCGCAGAAGTTTTTTCGCCATTTCCTGATTCATCGACCTCTTCGGTTTGCTGAATTTCTCGCGGTGGCAAAAATGCCGCAGCCGCATCCATCAACGCTTCGATTCCTTCACCGTGAATCGCGGTCACTGGAAAAATTTTCTCGAATCCAAGTTGCGTAAATTCATCCGCGCCCGCTTCGGCGCGATACGTATCTACTTTGTTGACCGCAACCAAAATTGGTTTTTTGGATTTGCGCAAGCGCTCGGCCACTTCTCGATCCAGCGGCACCACGCCTTCCTGAACGTTGACGACCAGGATGATGACGTTCGACGCTTCGATGGCGAGTTCGACTTGCTCCAACGCGGCTTGAGTAATGACATCGTGCGCTTTTTCGCCGCGCAACAAACCAATTCCGCCCGTGTCCACGAGGGTGAATGGTCGCCCGTGCCATTCCGCTTCCACGCTGATTCGGTCGCGAGTCACACCCGGTTCGTCGTGAACAATCGCAATTC
>JBDSYB010000075.1:0-5059 GCA_039925885.1 Verrucomicrobiota bacterium | reverse complement strand
GGAAATGACTTGTCCAACCGCCGCGATGCCAACGCGCGTCCAGAGGCGGGCTGATGTTGCCGCGATAACGACAGGAAGCGCCGGAGACTTTTGTTTCTTCAAGAAGGTCAAGTAACGTTCCGAATGAACTCGGATGACAAAGCAAATCGCAATCCTTGGTGGTTTCGGCAACGCCATAATGAACGCAAGCCATTCCGCTGGTGATGGCACAAACGACACCGCGATGGCGAAGTTCGCTCACGAAATCTTCAAAAAATAAATGGAGTTCGTCGCCGGTCACGCGCGCACCTTATTCTTTCGTAATCGTTTCGTCGAGGTTCAGCAGCACGCGGGAAACAACGGTGTAGGCCGCGAGTTGGGTCGGCGTTGTTCCCTCGGGCAAAGTTGGTTTCTCATTTTTCCCCGTCGCCACTTCCAGCGAATTCACCCAACCGTCGGCGATGCGTTTTTTTTGTTTCTCAATCAGACTCAGCAGGTCGGCGGTTTCATCGGCGGTCGGTTTTCTCGCGAGCGTTCGGCGAAAGGCATATTCGATTTTGGTGGCGTCGGTCTTGCCGCCTTCTTCCAAAATTTTTTGCGCCAAAGCTTGCGCGCATTCCATCGCGACGATTTCGTTCAACGTTGTCAGCGCTTGCAGTGGCGTGTTGGAACGCATCCGGCGAATGCAGGACGAATCTCCATTCGGCGCGTCGAACACTTGCAACATCGGATACGGCGTCGAGCGTCGGCGGAAAGTGTAGAGCGCGCGGCGATAACGATCTGGGCCAGTCGCATCCGTCCAAGTGAACGGGCCGTAACTCGCGGGCGGTTTGAAAAGAAATTCCGGCGCGGGCGAAAACACACTCGGCCCACCCACTTTATCGTTCAGCAATCCGCTTGAAGCGAGGGCGATGTCCCGAACAATTTCTCCTTCGACACGAAACCGCGGGCCTCGCGCGAGCAAACGATTGTATTGATCTCGCGCATAAAGTTCTGGCGTCACTTTGGAAGATTGTTGATACGTGCACGAATTGACGATGAGCCGGTGAATGTGTTTGAGCGACCATGGTCGAGAGAGGAGCGCAGGCGTCTCGCCTGCGAGTTTATTAGGATTGCCAACCGCAGCAGCTTCAACTCGCAGGCGGGACGCCTGCGCTCCTGTTGGCTCCATTAATTCACACGCGAGCCAGTCGAGCAATTCGGGATGAGACGGCGCTTCCGCGCGCATCCCAAAATCTTCGGGCGTATCCAGCAGGCCGAGTCCGAAATAAGTTTGCCAAACGCGATTGACCAAAGCGCGCGCGGTGGTCGGCGATTTTTTATCGACGAGCCACCTGGCAAAAGTGAGCCGCGAATCATCCGCGTCTTTCGGCAACGCAGGAAGAAATGCTGGAACACCTGCCGTCACTTCTTTCGTGGGATTCAGCCAATCGCCGCGTTTCAAAATTTTCGTCATGCGTTTTTCGTTGCCCGCACCTTTGTTGTCTCGCGCGACCAACGCCAAGGTCGCCGCGCCTTCCGGCCATTGTTTCCACAGCGCTTCGATTTTTTCATTCGCGTCTTTCCAGTCGGCAACGGTCGTTCGCCAAAAACTAAACACCGTCGCGATTTGTGCAGGCGAACGTTTCTCGGAAGGAATTTCAAAAATATCGCGAACATTTTTTGGCAACGGATCGGCCATCACATTCGTCTCGCTGCAAACACTCAAACGAAACCGGCCGAGGTTATGATTTTGATTGTCGTCGGAATTCCAGCCGCCGTGATTTTGTTGCAGCTTGAAAACGAGAGTCGCGCCGTTGGTAAACGCGATTGGACTTTCCGGAATAAAAACCGCCTTGCGCGCCTGATTTCTGCGACCCGGCCCCGCGTCGATTCCCCAAGCTGTGTCGCCATTTTTATCGATGGCAAAATTCACCGGGCCGTAAACGCGCTTCTTGCCAGACTTATCGTCGAACTCGGATTCCAAATCTTTTTCCGCATTGGAAAAATCTGCCGTGGCTTTTACGAACTTCACGGAAATTTTATTCGTCGGATTCCCTGCGTCACTCGCTTCAACCTCAAACTCTGACAAAGCCGACATGCCTTTCAACGAACGTCCCGGGCCGTTGCACGCAAGATTCGGATCGGTCAATTGTTCGAGACGAAATGCGCCGATGCTCGGCAAATTATTTGTCCCGCGAAATTGCGCCGTCCATTTTGTCGGCGCGTAACTCGCCGCGCGGATCGAGCCATCTGCGAATGGATAAAAACGCTCTCCGTTATCGCCGATGTTCGTCACGACCACGACTTGCCATGACGGTTGGTTTGTTTTCATCACGACTTCCCATTGCGCCATTTTTTCCGGCCAATCGGCGGTGCGATGTTTCAAATCATTTTCAATTTCGGAAATGCCGCGACGCAATTCGTCAATTTTCATCAACTCATTCGGCAAATAAGCGACCCGGGAGGCTTCGTGATCGTTGTTCAGGAACGCGAACATTTTGTAATATTCCTCCTGCGTTAACGGATCGAATTTGTGATTGTGACATTGCGCGCACTGGATGGTCAGGCCGAGAACACTTTTTCCGACGGCGTCCATGCGGTCAAACATCGCGTCCATGCGAAATTGTTCGGGGTCGGCACCGCCTTCTTCATTCAGCATCGCGTTGCGTAAAAATCCGGTGGCAACAATTTGATCCTGCGTCGCGTTGGGAAGTTCATCGCCCGCGATTTGTTCGATGACAAACTGGTCGTAAGGCATGTCTTTGTTAAAGGCGTTGATGACGTAATCGCGATACGGCCAAACCGCGCGCGACTTATCTTTTTCGAACCCATCGGAATCGGCGTAACGCGCGGCGTCGAGCCAGTTGCGTCCCCACTTTTCGCCGTAATGCGGCGAGGCGAGCAAACGCTCGACTTGTTTTTGGTAAGCATCGGGAGATTTGTCCGCGAGAAAAGAATCCACTTCCGCAATAGTCGGCGGCAAACCGATCAAATCAAGCGAGAGGCGGCGGAGCAAAGTGATTTTGTCCGCTGGCGGCGAGGGAGAAAGTTTTTCACTTTCAAGTTTCGCAAGGACGAAATTATCAATCGTATTGCGAGACCAAGTTTTATTTTTAGTCGCAGGGAGCTTTGAGCGGACAGGAGATTTAAACGCCCAATGATCTTTTGGATTTTTTCCTTCACTGGCTACGGATGCGCTTTCCGGCCAGTTCGCGCCTTGATCAATCCACGCTCGCAACAAACCAATTTGCTCTGAGGAAAGCGGGTCGCCTTTTTTTGGCATCTTCAAATCATCGCGCACATGCGCAACGGCCTGGATCATCAAACTCTCCGCGCTTTTTCCGGGAACAATCGCCAGACCCGATTCGCCGCCCTTGAGCGCGGAAGATTTTTGGTCCCAGCGCAACGAGGCTTCCTGCTTTTTCTCGCCATGACATTCGTAACAATGGTTTTGAAAAATCGGTTGGATGTCTTTTACAAAATCGACTGGACGCGTGGCGGCGGGTGGAAGTTTGGTGAGGTCAATATCGGCGGCGCTGGAAATATTCACCATTGAGAGGAACACCAGCGTTGCCGCGCTCAAAAAATAACTGCGAAACAAACGAATCATGCGAAGATATTTTACTCATTTAATTTCAAGTGTCGATGCGACATTTGAAAAAGGGCGGTTCCGTAGCCGCGCTCGCCAGAGCGTAGTGTGGTTAAAACTTAAAACGAAACCACGCTCTGGCGAGCGCGGCTACGTTCAGAAGCGATAAGTGATTCCGGCGCGAATTCGATAATCAGGCACGGTTTGCAGCGCGGTGTTGTCGATGCTGACGGGAAGATCGGCGCCGATTTCTGCGCTGAATTTTTCCGACCATGTGAAATTAATTTGTGGGCCGAGATAAACAGAAGTAATTCCCGTGTCTGCGGCGACAGAGCCTTGAAAGGTGTCGAGTTTTTTGCGTTCGCCTGAAACAACAAGTTGCAAGGAGACAGTGGCGTTGTCCTCGAGCAACAGATAAACGCCCGGCCCGCCAGACCATGTGAGATCGTCGGCGTAGCGATAATCAAAATTGCCGGTGGAACGAATGGCGTATTGGGTGTTGGCCGTCAGAAATACGCGTTGATAGCGGAGAAAAATTCCAGTGCCGACGATGCCATCATAGGAGCCAGTGCCGAGAGCGAGGTCGTGTCCGTGAATTCCGCTTTCGGGTGCGCCGAAGATTTCGATTTCGTTCAACTCCTCTTTGATGCGGTCGCTGCTGCCAGTGGGAAATTTCACACCGCCAATAATGCTCCAGGCAAAAGTGAACTGTTTTGTTTCGTGCTGGTAAGCGCGCAGGTGGCCGAGCAACGCAACGTCGCCGAGGCCAGATTCGGTGTCGCGGTCAGTGGCAAAACCTTCGGGACGTTTGAAGGAACGATAAATAACCGGGAGATTGAATTGAAGCCCAACGCGGTCGTTAAAATTGTAACCCGCATAGAATTGCGAAATCGAACTGTCGAGATATTGCCCGGTTTCATTTCGCACTTCACGGCCATCCTGCTGTATCGTGCCGAAGTGCGTAAATTGCTCGGCGACACCGCCGAAAAATCCTTTTCCGATTTCACCGTGCGCCTGCGTCGCAGAATAAACCGCGCACAAGTCGCAGGCATGAGTGGAAACTGCAAATCCACTGATTAAAAAAAATAAATTAACGCGCCCAAACACTCGTGACAAAACTAGATCTTCGACTTTGAAAAACAAGTTGAATTCCCGGTAAAAAAACGGTTGTTCTGGATTTTCCGGCACGTCAGGATGTCTGGAGATTTCAAATTATGAAAGATGACTCGCTAAACTTTAATCGCCGTCGCTTTTTAAAAACTTCTGCCGCCATCGTCGCGGCCTCCACACTTCCAAAATGGTTCGTGCAGGAATGTGAGGCGCGGCCTAAACACAAACGCGTTTTGTCACCGAACGACCAACCTGCCATCGCGCTTGTCGGCTGCGGCGGAATGGGACGTGGCGATGCACAAAACGCATCGCGGTTCGGACGCGTCGTCGCGGTTTGTGACGTGGACGAATCGCATATCGCCGAAGGAAAGAAACTTTTTCCAAACGCTACCGGCTTCA
>JBDSYB010000074.1:0-10604 GCA_039925885.1 Verrucomicrobiota bacterium | reverse complement strand
GCTCAAAGACGGCGATCAAAACACTTTTGAAAAAGGGATGTCGCAATTGCAGGGGCTTTTGAATCGCCTGCAAAATAACAAGCCGCTGTCGCCGGAGGATTTAAAAAAATTGCAGCAGGAAACCAGTTTGAATTTGCAAGACGGGTTGAATTCTCTTTATGGCTCGAACGAAAATTCCAAAAAAATGTTGCTGATGATCGAGCAGGAATTGAAGGAGAAAGGACATCCCCTCGATATCGAAGGCGTAAAAAAATTGATGGCCGAGCTGGAACATTTTTCCGCCGAAGTCAAAGACCCCTCCAAAAAATCCGACGATCCAGTGGTGACGAATATCGACCCGACACGCTTGCCCCCGGCTTATCGCGGTCGCGTTGAAAAATATTTTCGCAAATTGTCTGAAGCCAAATAGCCGAGTTTATGAAAAAAATCTCCCTTCTAACCGCCACGCTCCTCAGTGTGACTTTGACTTTATTCGCTGCTAAAGTGGAAGACTTCAACTCGAAGAAGATTGAGGAAATCTGGAAGTATGTCTGGGCTTCCAGCGATTCAAAAAAAGCACCGCAGTTCGAAAAGTTGTCTGAGGGATATGTGCTTGAGCAAATGCATGGGAAATGGACGGTCATGTTCGGTGTGATACCTGACAAGCTCACGCTTTCCTTGGCAACTAATCATCTTGCGGAAGTTTCCGGGAAAAAGGACGGAACGGTTTGGAAGAAGAGTGGTCCGTGGCGGATAGAATCCGACAAGCTCGTGCTCTTTCTGGAAGAAGATGACATTCCTTCTTTTATTTTTAAGAAGGGCAAAAAAATTTATATTTTTGACCCTTGGGCCAAACCAATGATGTCGGAATTGAAACGAGAGAAATGAGTTCGACTTCTTAAATAGCTTTATTTGTGCGTTCCCTCACTTTCGATTTTCCACTGGCGTTGCCGATTGGTTTGGCTTTGACGTTCATTTTGCTGGGGTGGTCGATTTGGAATTTTAGAAAACGCGGATTGTCGAAATGGCAAATCGCATTGCTCACTACGTTGCGCGGCGCGACTTTTCTCTTTTTGGTTTTTTTGGCAGCGCGTCCGGTTTGGGTGGAGAAACAGCGCGACCAAAAGGAGCGGAAAACGGTTCTTCTGCTCGTGGACAAAAGTCAGAGCATGTCGTTGGAGGAAAATGGGGAAACACGTAATCAACGAGTCATTGCTTTCGCTCGCGAACATCTTTTGCCCGGCCTTGAAGAAACAAAATTGAAGGTGCAGCCGTTTCTTTTTGCCGAAGATGCCGGGACTACTGACGGATCAAAACTGGTCGCGGCAAAAGCGGACGGCAAGCGAAGTAATCTTGGTCGAGCGATTGCCCGCGCGCTGGAAAGTTCACCGAATGCGCTGGCAGTGATTGCGTTGACCGATGGCGCGGCGAATGAAAAATCCGACAACATGCGCGCGCTTTCTACGTTGCTCGATTCGCATGTTCCATTTATCGGAATCGGATTCGGCAGTGACACGGGAGTAAAAATGTTGTCGTTGCAACAAGTCGAAGCGCCGCCGATTGCCGCTCCAAACACGCGCTTCGAAATCACCGCGCATCTGGAAACGATGAACGTGGATGACTTGCCTGCCTTTGACCTCGTTCTCTTGCGCGACGGAAATTTTTTGCAAAAGAAAACCGTGGGGGCGAGCAGTGGTTCACGTTTTTGGCTGGAAAGTTTTCGGGTCGAAGAAAAATCTGAAGGCGCGCACAACTACGAAATTCAACTCGCGCTGCCCAATCTTCCGGGACTCGCCAGCTCAGGGACGACGAGCAGCGCGGCGGTGCGCATCGCGTCCGAGCGCGAGTTGCGTGTCTTGTATGTGCAGGGCGCGTTGACGTGGGATTACAAATTTATCGCGATGGCTTTGCACGGCGATCCGACAATCAAGCTCACTGGTCTGACGCGTACTTCAAGCAAATCGGTTTTTCGTCAAAACGTGGAAAATGCGGGTGAATTGCTGGATGGCTTTCCAAAAACTATCGAAGGCATCGCACCGTTTCGCGTGATTATTCTTTCCAATTTGCGACCAGCGGATCTTTCGCCTGAACAACAGGAATTGTTGGGAAAATTTTCCGGTGAACTGGGCGGCGGCGTTTTAATGATTGGCGGGCCGGAAACGTTTGATTCGTCGTGGCGCGACAGTCGGCTGGAACAATTATTGCCCGTCGTTTTTTCCGAAGGCGGCGGCGTGCAAGGTTTGGATCGCCCGTTTCAACTCGAACTGACCGACGAAGCTTTACAGCATCCGGTTTTTCAAATCAGCGACAGCGGCTCGTTGCGGCAAACGTGGAATAAGTTGCCAAAATTTCATCAATACGGTCGCGTCGATTCCGCGAAGCCGGGCGCGCAAGTTTGGGCATTGCATCAGACCGACGACGGACCGAAAGGTCGCCGCATTTTGATGGCGTCGCAGCATTACGGTTCTGGCTTGAGTGCGATTTTGACTGTGCAAAATTTTTGGCTGTGGCGCCTGGCGAAAGATTCCGATCCGCAGGAGTTTGATCGATTTTGGCGACAACTGTTTCGCTTTCTCGCTGAATCGAGTCGGCAGGATGTCGCCATTCATGTCGCTGATCAGGAGCTTCGACCTGATGCAGATGTTCGATTGGTTCTCGAAAAAGAACCCAGCCCGAAAGACGTCACTGCGGCCAATGCAAAATTCGTTGCGCGAGTTGAGAACGCTCAAAAGAAAATTATCGCCGAGCAATCTTTGGAATTACCGACGGGACGTCCGGTTGATTTTTCTTTTCATGCAGGCAGAGCGGGACTTTACACGGTCTCAATTTTGAATGAGTTGAAACAGCCGGTGGCGACGCGCTCGATTGAAATTCGCGACGTGAATGTTGAGTTGCAAAATTCCGCGCGCAATATGGAGAACCTGCAACAATGGGCTTCGTTGAGCGACGGTCTGGCGTTGCGCGCGGAAGATTGTCGCGACGGCGCAGAACTTTTGGCGCAATTGAAACCGAAGCTGGAACAGGCGCGACAGTCGCCAAAAATGCGCGTGCCGCTTGGCGTGAATGGTTGGACGTTTGCATTTTTGCTCGGCAGCTTGAGTTTGGAATGGAGCCTGCGCAAAAGATTTGGAATGGCTTGAAAGCATCCAAATGAAAATCTGTTTATGAAAAAATTAAAAATCTTGTGCGTGATTTTGGGTTGCGGATTTCTGGCGAGCGCGGAAAACCCGCCGAAGCGCGAGGACAAGCTCGCGACATTTTTTATGGGCCGCGTCAAATATGCGAGCAACGACGGGCGTGATTGCGGCGGCGTGGGCGAAGATTTGATGAAGCTCGTTTCGCGCGCCTCGACGATCAAAATTCAGGAAGAACGCCAGGTAAAATTGGGTGAAGCGCTTCTTTTTGAAACGCCGTTTGTATTTATGAACGGCCACAACGATTTCGTGTTGACCGAAGCCGAGTTGCAAAATCTGCGCAAATATTTGGGGCACGGCGGATTTGTTTTTGGCTCGGGTTGCTGCACGAACCCGGATTTTCCAAAAGCGTGGCGGCGGGAATTCAGCCGGATTTTTGCGGGCGAATCAGTGAAGGCGTTGAGCTACGACCATTTGATTTACCGTTCGTTCTACAAAATTGATCGCGTGAAATGCCTGGATAAACCGCGCGATATTCAACTCGAAGGTTTGTTTTATCAGGGAAATCTCGTGGCGGTAATGTGCGAAGATGGGCTCTGCTGTTCCTTCAGCGCAAACAACACCTGCAACGACGGCAAAGGAATCAGCCCGAACGACGGACAAAAACTTGCGTTGAACATCGCGGTGTTCGCGCTAACGCATTAATCAGGTCGGCGAAAGGTTCAAATTCAGTCTTCCGCGCGTTCACCATGTGGTGCCATTTTCACGAGCTTTGGATCAAATTGACCAATCGTTTCCACCAAATCGCTTTGCGCGGCCATGACCTCTTCGATGTTTTTGTAAGCCATCGGAACTTCGTCGAGGCCGGCTGAGATCAGCGTCACGCCACGTTCGCGGAGAAAACGGTTCACGTCCTTCCAATTGAATTTTGCATTTGCGGATTTGCGGCTCATTAACCGGCCCGCGCCATGCGATGCGGAATTAAGCGAATCGGGATTTCCTTTTCCGCTCACGACAAATCCCGGTGTCGCCATTGAGCCGGGGATGATTCCCAACACACCCGCGCCCGCAGGCGTCGCGCCTTTGCGATGCACGATGACTTCTCGCTCCACGCCGTCGATGACGTGTTTTTCTTTCCACGCAAAGTTGTGGTGGTTTTCCAGATCGAGCAGAACTTGCGCGCTGAGATTTTCCGCGATGTGTTTATGAATGCAGGCGTGATTCGCGGCGGCGTATTGGCCCATCAATTCCATCGCGTTCCAATATTCTTGGCCGGGTTGCGAATCCATCGAGAGCCACGCGAGCCGTTTCAATTCGCTCGGCAAATCCGGAAATTGGCTGAACGCAATCTTGCTGTAATAATCGCAGACCGCCGCGCCTGTGCCGCGACTCCCGCTGTGCGAGAGCAACGCAACATAGGTTCCGGGCGGCAATTCGTTCGGAGTTCCGCCTTCAGGCGGTCCGGACGCAGAGCCGCCTGAAGGCGGAACTCCGAACCTGATCGCCTCACGCGCAGTAAAAATTCCAAATTCGACGAAATGATTTCCGCTGCCGCTCGTGCCGAGTTGCGACCATGCGCGATCTTTATTTTGTTTCGTGATTGGACTGACCGACCAATCCGCGTCGAGCACGCCATGTTGGCGACGCTCCTTGAAATTCGCGCCGATGCCGAAACGCGTTTCTGCTTCGATGGCGCGAGTGAGCCGATCCTGTTTCTGTGCGAGATCACGCAACGGCAGATCAAGCACCGTCATCTTCATGCGGCACGCGATGTCCACACCAACGGCGTAAGGAATCACCGCGTTCTCCGTGGCCAGCACGCCGCCGATGGGAAGGCCGTAGCCGACATGTGCGTCGGGCATGAGCGCGCCAGCCACCGAGATCGGCAACAGACACGCCTTCTCCATCTGCATCACGGCCTCGTGCTCCAAACCTTCGCCCCACTGCCGATACTTCACCGGAATTCTGCGCGGCAAAATTATTTCCCCCTCTCCGCCTCGACCGGGGAGAGGGCTGGGGTGAGGTGTCGAAATCAACGCCTTCGCAAACTCCCCTCGCAACGCGTCGTCCACGAACGCCGCCGGATTGGCGACAATGGCCGCGACCTCCTCGTGCAAGCGAGACTTGTCGCCGCCGCCGAGAATAAATTTGCAAACGAAATCCGTCGCACGCCGCGTGGCTTCACCCAGCGGCACGCCGAGACGGAGAAAATCTTTGGTGTTCATGCAAAATGCGTTTCAATGGGAACAGTGCAACCATCCACAAAATCAGGTCATCGCCTGGCGCAATTCTCCCGGTGAAACGATTGAAATTTTCAGCCCATCCTGAACGCGTTCATACGCGGGACAGTTTAGCGGGCTGACTACATAGTTTTTCCCTTTCGGATACTGCTCACGAAACGCCGCCAGCCCGCGCGTCTCGAAGGATTCGGGTTTCCATTTGCACTCAATGGCATCGGCGGCCTCGCGCCCGCGCGGCACGACGAAATCTACTTCGCGCTGTTGTTTGTCGCGCCAGAAATGAATCTTCGGCAGACCGGCGGCGATGAGCGTGTCCAGCACGAGATGCTCCCACAACACGCCGCAATCCTCCGACCGCAAATGATCCCAGCCACGCGCGTGGCAGACCAGCCCGGTGTCGAACCCGAACACCTTCGGCTGCGCCACAATCTCGCGCCGTCCGCCCGCTGAAAACGGGCGCACCAAGTGCGCCACATGCGTGATCTGATAAACTTCCAGCCAGTTCGTGACGGCGGGCCGGCTGATCTGGCTTTCTGCGGCCAGCTTCGTCACGTCCAGCATTCCACCGCTTTGACGCATCAACAATTCCAGAACACGCAGAAAGCCCGCGCGCTTCTCCAGCCGAAAAAGCTCCTGCACGTCGCGCGCGAAATAGGAATCCTGCCATTCGGAATAGAATTCGGGATTGTGTTTCGCCGCGAGCAGCGCGGGCGGCAATCCACCACGCAACAAACGCTCCCGCAGATCCGCCACGCCGAAGGCCGACAATTCCTCATGCAACACCGGCACCAGTTCCACTACCCGCTTGCGCCCCGTCAGGCTGTCGCGGAATTTTTGCGTGGCAGCGAGCGTGGAAGAACCCGTCGCCAGAATTTTCAACTTGGGAAAATCATCCGCGCCAATTTTCAATAACCGGCTCGGATCGGGAAGCTGATGCACCTCGTCAAATACCACGAGCCGCTTCTTCACGGAACGGAAGAAACTTTCCGGATCGCGCAACCGTTCCGCCACGCTGGGCAGGTCACAGTTGAGAAACTCCGCGTCGGGCAGGCTTTGCGCCAGCACCGTCTTGCCCGCGCGGCGCGGCCCCGTCAGCCAGACGATGGACGCCTGTTTCCACGCGGCGGCGAGCCGTTCCGCCCAAAAAGGTCGTTTAATCATGGCAAGCGCACTTTACGTTTAGACGGCTAAAAGTAAAGTGTGGATTCGGCGTAGGGACTTGCGCCGCCGAGAATAAATTTGGCAATAAAATCCGTCGCGCGCCGCGTGGCTTCACCCAGCGGCACGCCGAGACGGAGAAAATCTTTGGTGTTCATAATCGGTAAACAGATCGGCAAAAATAGTTTTAATTTATCCTCTAAGAACCAATTTAACCCTCTAAATAAAGGCTTTTAATCCATTTAAACATCGGCAATGTTATCGGCAAAAATATGGCATCGCGACGACTGTTCGACAACCCTGCCGATTTCGAACCGCTCCTGCCCGAAGACCGGGATGGACGGCTCGCCGCGCTCGGCCTCGAACTTCTTCGCCGCGCCGAACGCCTGCGCGGAACGCTTCAACCCGTCACGCGTCGCAGCGTCGCAGCGCTCGTGCGCTCGATGAACAGTTACTACTCCAATCTCATCGAAGGCCATCGCACCATGCCGCGCGACATCGACGCCGCGCTCGCCCATAAATTTTCGTCCGACTCCAAACGCCGCGCGCTCCAGCAACTTCACCTCGCCCACATCGAGACGCAAAATTGGATGGAATCCGCCGTGGACAAAATGTCCGCCGCGCAAATCTGTTCCGCCGAATTTCTTTGCCAGCTTCATCGCGAATTCTATCAACGCCTGCCCGCTTCGCTCCGCCAGGTCGAAGGGCATGACGGCAAATCGCATCCCGTCGCGCCTGGCGAACTGCGCGTGTCCGAAGTCAGCGTTGGCCGTCACGTTCCGCCTGCGAGCAAACATCTGCCCGCGTTCCTGCGCCGCTTCTCCGAATTCTACGGACCGCTCGTGCAACCGACGCCGCAAGGTTTCGTCGCCGCTGCCGCCGCGCATCATCGGCTTGCGTGGATTCATCCGTTTCTCGACGGCAATGGTCGCGTCACCCGCCTCTTCACTCACGCCTGGTTGCGCAAAGCCGAGGCCGACGCCGACGGACTCTGGACGCTCTCACGCGGTTTCGCCCGCCAACAAACTGATTATCGCGCCGCCCTCGCCAACGCCGACGAACGTCGCCGCAACGATCTTGACGGACGCGGCGCGTTGACCGAACGCGGCCTCGCGGCGTTTTGCGAATTCACCCTTCGGTCCGCGCTGGATCAACTCGACTTCATGCGCGAACTGCTCGACCTCGACGGCATGTCGCGCCGCATCGTCGGCTTTGCCGAACGCAAGGAATCCGCGAAAGAACTTCCGTCCGGCGCGTCGCTCGTGCTGCGCGATTTGTTTTTGCGCGGCGAAATTTCACGTGGCGAAGTGGCCCGCATCGTCGGCGTCTCCCCGCGCACCGGCCAAACCATCACGCGCGAACTGCTGGCGCGGCGGCTGGTGCTTTCCGATTCCCCCAAAGGCGCGCTCCGCCTCGGTTTCCCGTCTGACGCCGCCGCAAGTTATTTTCCAAATCTCTTCCCAGCGGGCGCGGAGTAATTTCGTCATGCGGTTGATTTCATCCAGCGTGAGAAAAAGTTCTTTAGTGTTCAGATCAATAAGGAGCTGCAATCGCCTCGAATTTCATTTCGTTGAAATCATGAAGGAGCTTCTCACCAACAAGTTTTCCGCGACCCAATCTCGCGGCGCAAAGTTTGCCTTCAACCGCGAAGACCAGACGGTCATCAACAAAATCCACCCACTCCCATTCGGGAAAAGCCAGCACGGTGTTTGTGGATTCGTGTCGCAACTCATGCGCGTCCCAATAACAACCACGACCAGGCGGATGACCAATCTCCGAGAAGGCGAGCTTTCGGAGTAGCCATGACTTGGGCAGCTTCTTCTCAAACAAAGTCGCGCCCTGATATTCTTTTTCATGCATCACCCAGCCGTCTCGTTGCAGTCGGTTGTAATAAACATTCAGGCACTCGCCTCCGAAATAATCCTTTGGTTGGCCGTTCGCATTTCGACGCAACTGGCTCGACTTCTTTAACTCGGTATGTCCGTAACCGTCGTTGAGCCAGAACTCTCGGTCGGACAAAAACAATCCGCCACCATGCCAGCAATCGCCTTTAGCAAATAAGTTGATGACTTTTAGATATGGAGCGCGGGAGATTGCTGTCCATGCGCCTTTGGTTTCCGAATCCCACTTGCCATTCATGGCAAAGTAAATCAGATGTTTTCCGTCTGGGGACAGGTCACTACGACGTTCGTAAATTCGACCGCGCATCCATTGCCCGAGCTTGAAAGTGTCGCGTTCACGATTCCACATCACCGTGCAAACAGACTTGGAAGGCCCGCGACGAATAACCAACCCGACCTTTGCGTTCCGGGCGAGCAACACGTGCAGGCGCGCGGGAAAGTTTTTATTCTTTGCTTGTGAGTTAGGCTTCATGGCTAAACAAAATTGACACTTTTTATTTTCGATTCGAATACTTAAATTTGAGTTCATTGGGAGAGTGAGCTTTGACGCCCGCTCTCCCGTTGTTTCATTCGTTCAGGAATAATTTCCACTCGGCGATGCCGTGCGCGTTGCGGATGAGTGCCGTCATCGGCAGTTCTTTCGGCGCGCGCGGCACGTTGAGCAATTTCAATCCGGCTTCGTGCGGCAGGCGGTTGCCCTTTTTCGAGTTCACCGCTTTGCTCGCCCAGACGCAGTTTTCCCACGCGTCTTTTCCGCCGCGCGAACGGGGCAGGATGTGATCGATGCTGCCTTCCTCCGGCTTCAAAATTTTGCCGGTGTATTGGCAGCGATTGCCGTCGCGCTCGCGAAGTGTGCGCGAGCAAAACTTCGGACGCTTCTTCGGCACCCTGGCAAAGTTAGCCAAGACAATCACGGTCGGCAGGCGGATCGCGCCGCGCACGGTGTGAATCGCCTGATCTTGTTCGCGCACGGGCAGCGTGATCCATTCGTCCCACGGAACGGGACGAAGTGCTTCCGCTCGGGCATTATCGCCAAGGACGATCTCCAACGCGGTCGCGACGCCGGTTGCCATTTGGCAAATCGCGTCCGCAGGCGTGCGAATGTTGATCGCCTGCCAGTTGCGGTTGAGGACCAGAACTGTCGCTTTATTTAATTTGTCGCTCATAAAGTGTTTGCACACGGCCACTACGCTTCGCGCGAAAAGGTGTTTGTCATTTGTTGTTAATTTGAGTGGAGAATGAAGCCCCCTCGTAAATCGCAAATCCTAAATCGTAATTCGGAAGTGGCTGCCGGGGCTGGACTCGCACCAGCACGAACGCCTTCAAAGGGCGTGGGACTGCTATTATCCAACCCGGCAAATTGGTGGCCCGCCAGGGTAACGCACCCTGTTCCACGGATTAAAAGTCCGTTGCATCACTTTAATGCTTGCAGGCCCAAAATGGTGCTCGCGGTCAGACTTGCACTGACACTAGCGACGTTCTCGACGTCGTGCCTCTGCGTTGGGCTACGCGAGCGATAATTGGTCGGCGTGCCGGGTAACGCTCCCGGGCCCGGCACTGATCTAGTGCGATTCCGTTTATAAAACGGACGGTTCTCTTTGAACTACACGCCGGTGCTCCCGGTCAGAGTTGCACTGACACTTGGCAAATTTTAAGTTCGCTGCCTCTGCTTTTGGGCTACGGAAGCGTGTGTTGAGAAATGGTACCGCGTGAAGGACTCGCACCTTCAACCTTCCCGTTCTGAGCGGGGCGCCTCTGCTAATTGGGCTAACGCGGCAAAATTGGTACTCCCGGCAGGAATCTCACCTGCAACCTCCGCGTTCGAAGCGCGGCGCTCTGATACTTGAGCTACGGGAGCAAAGAACGAAGGAAGATTGCAAAAGGCAGAAGCCCGTTTGCTGCGCGCGCAGAATTCCGAACTCCTCATGAGATTCTTCAATTCGCTTTCTTCCTCCGAAATGGTGGGTTGCCACGGTAATGCTCCGTGCTCTGCGGTTTAAGAGACCGCTGCATCCACTACAATGCTTGCAACCCGACATTCCGGGAGAGTGGAATTGAATCACTGGCAGTCAGGTGGGTGAGACCAGACCGAGCACCAGCCTCCCGGAATGAAATGGTGCGGCAGCCGGGAGTTGCACCCGGACGAACTATTTGGAAGACAGTCATGCTGCTGTTGAACATCACTGCCGCAA
>JBDSYB010000073.1:0-14361 GCA_039925885.1 Verrucomicrobiota bacterium | reverse complement strand
GCAAAACCCTCATAGAAAACTTGGCCGCGCAGTTTTAACTTTTGCGCATGTTGAAATGGGCATTAATATTTCTGGTTGTCGCACTGGTTGCCGGATTGCTTGGTTTTGCCGGGATTGCCGGCGCAGCCGCTTCGATTGCAAAATTCCTTTTCTTTTTGTTCATTGGAATTTGTGTCTTGCTGTTTGTGCTGGGAATTTTCATGGGCAAAAAGTTGAACAAGTAATTCCAAAATCAGGGTTGGATAATTGGATTGGCGTGGAACGCTTCTGGCAGCGCGTTTCAAAAATTGCATTTAGTTGCAGTTTCTCAAAGGCGCATAGCGGGGCTTCATTCGCGTTTTTACGTTGTTCTTGAAATTTTTAATGCAAGGTCTTTCACAGTTCTCCTGGTTCTGTTTACGCTCCCAACCAAAACACGAACACCTCGCCGCTTCGCGTCTTCGCCAGGATGGAATTGAAGCCTTTTCCCCCCGTATCCGTTTCAAACGCGCCACTCGGCGTGGCCCCATCTGGGTGACTGAAGCCCTGTTTCCCAACTACCTTTTTGCGCATTTCGATTGGCACTCGCAATTTCGAAGGGTGAATTATTCCACGGGCGTCGCGGGCATTCTGCACTTCGGAGACAAATGGCCAACCATACCCGCTGCTCACATTGACGAGCTTCGTGAAAAATTTGGCGATGCCGAATTGCACATTATCAATCCACCGCTGGAGCCAGGGGAAAATGTGCAAATCGCGCACGGCGCATTTCAAGGTCTCAGCGCCGTCATTGACCGCGTGATGCCAAGTCAGGAACGGGTTAAAGTGCTTCTGGAATTTGTCGGACGACAAATGAGTGTCGAGATCGACGCCGCCGCGCTGATCTCGCATAAATCGGCGCGAGAAAAAATTCTCTAATCGCCGCCTCTATTCTGCCGAGATTTTGATCGTGTGTATCACCGGCACAAACGCTTCCTTGATCGCAGTGACCAACGGCTCGCGTTCGTTCTCCGTCCTGGCGGCTACCGCTTCCATGTCCGCCTTCGCCTCGGCGCTGCGAAAGGTTTGTTTAATTTGCGTAGTTTCAAACGCCTGTTTTTTAGCCACGGCCGAATCTACTTTCGCGAACGCTTCTGAAAAAGGATTCACTTGAAATTCATCCGCCAGATTTATTCCTCGCCCCAATTGTTCCGCGTTGAAATGTTTCGTCTCGCTGCCCCACGTGATTTTGTAACTCCGCGCCTTCCCCTTTTTCACGACCAGCATCAAGCGGTTCAAATCTTCATTGAACGGAACCAAAGCCATTCCGCCGCGAATCGTATCATCCTTGGTTGAATCACCTTCCGCACAAAACGGATACCGGCTGCTCTTGATTTTCAATTCGCCATCTTTAAAGGAAACGACTTCGTGTCCCTTGCTCGCTTCTGCGTTGTTGGATTGTAAATTCACGGTGAACGTGCCGATTTCCTCATCCAATCCGAGCGCTTTCAGAAATGCGTAGGCCATGACGGTGTGGCCCGCCCACCCGGGATGCACGCCGTCTTTGCCGGCGACGTTGAAGTTTGTTCCAGTTTTCTCCCGCGCCGACAACTCGGCTTCCAACATCGGCCCAAACACATCCGCGAATCGCACATCTTCTTTTTTCGCGATTTCGATATCGATATTTCGCAACTGACCGAGATTCAGATTCATCAACTGCGAATTGGTTTTTGCCCACGGTACATTGGATCCCACGCAACCGGGCGAACCGAGAACGACCCGCGTTCCATGCGCTTTAAATGATTCAACAATTCTTGTACTTTGCTCCCGGTATGTCTCGCCAATTCTCGCCTCGTAGCCGCGATACTCGTGATCGTTCATTCCATAACAAGTCGTGGCAATTGTCGGCTTGAAACGCAAAACGTCATTCGTCATGCGAACCAAAAAACCGGGAGCGCGCTCCCCACCCCAACCAAATTGCCGGGTCGAAATCTGAAATTCTGGAAGGGCGACCGTTAAATAAGTCTCCATGATTCGCGAATACATTTTCTGTTCGGTAATGGAATCGCCGCAAATCGCAAGGCGGTCGCCCGGCTTCAAAAACAAACCCTTTTCTTTTGGAGCAGGCAATGGCTCATAGCCTTCCAACTTACTTTTGGCGACGGGTCGTTCCCCAGCGTTCTCCGTCACAGAATAATTCCGCGACGCGCATCCATTGATCAACAATGCGCCGCTCAACGCGCCGCTCAATATCCAACATTTTGAATTTTTCATATTGTTTTTGACTCGAAAAATTAGCGTAATCTGCGCCGACCTCAATAAAGCGCCACACGCCCACCGGCTACGCCTCGCGATTTTATTTCTGCGGCGCCACGGTGGCCCACTTCACACTGTTTTGTAAAATAGTTTTGTAAGCGGGCAACTCATGCGCCGCGCCATCATGTCCGAGCGTGATGCAGACGATTTTGGCCTTGGGATGTTTCGTTATCCAAACCACCGGATAGATTTTGCCCGTCACCAGACTTTTGCCGGTTGCGAGAATTTCAATGGGCGTCCCGTTCGTTTCTTGTTCGTGACGATAAAGCTCATCGCTGATGCGAAATGTTTTTGGAACTCCCCTCATGATCGGATGCTCCGGCATCTCCACCGTCACTTCAAATTCCCCCAGCTTTTCGTGGCCACGCGCGCCGCCGCCAACGAGCACTCGATTGTATTCCGGCCAATTTTTCCAATTGTACCAAAGAGATGGATGCACCAGCAGCAGACTTTTGCCGGCATCCGCAAAATCAAAAATTGCTTTGCGCACTTCGCGGTTCGTCATGGGTTGATTGCTGCAAAGATAGAGCACGTCGATTTCTTTTAACGCGGGTCCCATGCGTGAAACGTCTTCGGTGTAATTTACCGAAGCGTTGCCGGACAATGTTTTGGAATCCTCCTCGTTAAACCAGCGAGTGAAATCATGGGAAGAACCGCCGCCAACAATCAAAACACGCGGATTTTTTGTCCACTCAAATTTTAAAGGCGCGGGAGTTGCCTCGCTGTGCGCCGATTCAATTTTCGCGCCATCATCCACTTCCGCCGTCAGCGCAGCAAACAACGGTGAAACATAATTATCGAAACTCTCGATGGTCATTTTTTTGACCGTGCCAGAGTGTTCAAGTTTTTTAGTGAACCATCGCATTTGACCGCGGCTTACCAGGCCCGGCGCTTCCTGCGAACCGGGAACTTCGACGGGCCGATTGTAATCCGCGAACTCCACCCCGTTTGTCATGACAATTTCCTCGCTCGCCCCATCGGTAAAATACGCCGTCAGTTTCGCCGCCGGAGTTCCTTTGTGATCGTTGTCGCCACAACACGGATAACCCCATCCTGCAACCCCGCCGAGAAAATGAAGTGTTTTAGTTTTGAGATTTACGTCAGCGATTTCAACTTTCTGCGGCAACGTTTTCGCAAAGCCAAAGCCACCTTTCAGACTAATGACATTGTTCCCATTGGGATTGGCGGCGGGCGAAACGATCTCAAACGGAACGTCGCCTATTTTGACAAGGCCGAACCGTTTGAAAGCAATCGTCTCCTCCATCGCTTCAGTGCTGTTGTAAAGTCCGCGCGTGCTGCTCGCCGTAAATGCTTTTTTCAAGTCGATCACCCGAAAGCGATTTTCTCCCGCGCAAATGTAACTGAGGAGATCACGCAATCCCTCGCCGCCGAGCGCTTCAAATCCTTCCGGCATGAGCGAACGACCGGTCGAGCGTTGCGATTTAATATTTTTACGCTCAATTTCAAAATCGCCCGTGGCATTGCGCAACACAACGGACTTTTTGTTTTCCGACGCGAGAATTCCATCGAGCGATTGGTCGTCCGCAGTCTCGATGCTGTAGGCGATGAAGTTCGGTTCCACGACGCGATTTGGATCGAGCACATGCACCAGCAATTCCGCCGCGCCATGCACGCCCATGCCGGTCAAATCCGGCGCGACCTCTTTTCCTTCGCCCTGAAATTTATGGCAGACCGCGCAGTTCGCCGTGAAAAGTTTATGACCGTTTTTCGCGTTGCCGGGTTGCGTCACTACTGGCGTAAATTTTTCGATCAGCGCGTTTTTCTCTTTCACTTCCGGCCCACGCAATTTTTCAAAGACTTCATTCGCACGCTGCGCCACTTTTGGATCGCCATGCGTGCGCAAGCGATGAACGGAGTTCGGCGAGAGAGACCCGAGATTGATTTTTCCACCATCAATCGCGTTGGCCATCGCCAGCGACCAATCGGCGCGGCGTATGATTTGTGCAAAAATATTTTCCTGCAATTCGGACGGAACGCGTGGATATGCCTCGACGAGAATTTTGCCCGAGCCGTTTTCATTCAACGCGCCAAGCGATTCAATGACGCGCTGTTGGAGCGAGACGGAACTGTGCGAGCCAAGAATTTTTGCGATGGCGGGAAGAATTTCGGAATTCGACGCGCGCAAACTGAGCAAGCTTTTCATCGCCTGCTCACGCTGATCATCCGGTTGGCTGGCGTCCGTCAAACTGGAAAATAATTTAGGCAGAAATGAATTCACTTCAGCGGTCATCGCGCCGTTTTTGTCCCAGCGCGAAATCAGGGGAAGCGTCGCAGCGGTGACAGCGGCATTTTCTGAGGAGAGCAAAGTGTGAAAAGCGTTTTCCAAATCGGCAGACCATTTGGGAGTGGTTTCAGGCTTCAAAGTTTTCGCCAGATTTTCCAGAGCAATTTGTTTGAGTCGATGGGCAGAATTTTTTTGAGCGGCAACGCTGGTCACGAGTTGCGCCGCAAGAGTCGCGTCCTGTTTATTTCCAATTTGAGTGCTCAGTTCGCCGACCAAAGGTTTCAGGCCATCGGGATTTTTAGACGCGGCAGCGGCTTTCACAAAATCCAATGGCAGTTGCGCGGCGAAACCAACGGCGGCGGATTCGAGCCATGGGTTTTTCAAGTCGGGAAAAAGGGAAACCACACTTTGAACGGCAAGGTCGGCTTGATCTTTTTGCCAGACTTGCTCGTGAGCCGTCGCCGCTTGCTGAATGCTGCCCAACGCCAGCAAAGCATAAAGTCGCACCCGTGCGTCGGAATCCTGCAGGGTTTGGATGACGTTCGTGGTGAAATAGTTTCCATTGTGAATTCTTCCGTGCGGGGCATCTTCAAAAATTATTTGCAACGCTGTTTTTCGAACGGTTGGGGAGGCGTTTGTGAGAGCCGTCAACAAATCCTTTCCCAGAAAAACGGAAATGTAATCCGACATCATGTTTTTTCCGAAACCGGTAACGATTCGATGCCACGCCCATAATTCCGAGACGGATAAATAATCAGGAGAGACATTTCCTTCTGCCAATGATTTGACAAGAGGACGCGCCCATTGCGGCTGGTTTTCAGATTCAGAAAGTAATCGTGCTGCCGCGTCGCGCACCCAGCCGTTCGGATGTTCCAGCGCCTTGATCAATTCCTGGCGTGACGCTTTCGCGAGATTTGGCACTTCAAATTTCTTCGCGTCCTTGTGTTGCACACGCCAGACGCGGCCAAAATAATGATCGCGGTCGGGACGAACCGCCGCGTTGTTCGCGCCATGTTTCGGGCCGCGCGTGTCGTTGTGAACTGCCGCTTGATTATAAAAATCCAAAATGTAAAGCGCGCCATCGGGACCTACGCGCGTGTGGATCGGACGAAACCACAAATCCGTGGACGCAATAAATTCTTTGTCAGGACGTTCGGGATCGCGGCTAGCGATATAAGTCACGCCGTCCGGTTTGAGAAAATCCTGGTGCACGAGATTCACCGTCGGTTCGGTGACGAAAAATGTGTTATTAAATTTTTCCGGCCACGCGCCGCCGTTGTAAATGCACGCGCCGCTGGCCGCCGTGAATCCGCCCACCCAATCGATTTGCGCGTAAGCCTGCTTGCTGTAGTCACCAATCGGCATACTGCTTTTGTGATCTTCGATGACTTTGAAGCTGGTCGTGCCTTCAATTTTTCCGCGAGCCAGCGCGCTCTCCGGCATGACAACGTGGTCAATGTGATTTCCGTTAGCTTGCGAGAAAAAAACTTCTCCATCCGGGGCGATGTCCACGCCCCAGGTATTACTGCCTTTGGAACAAAATTGTTCGATAGCGCTGCCGTTGGGTTTGAAACGAATCACGCCATCGCTGATCGGCCCGAAATGTTTTTTGCCATCGCCGGAAAAAATATCTCCTTTGCTGTAACCCACCGTCGCGTAAATCCAGCCATCCATTCCCCAACGCATATTGCTCACGACAGCGTGGGCGTCGCGTGTGCCGAAGCCAGTGAACAAAGTAATTTTCTCGTCAGCTTTTCCGTCGCCATTCGTGTCGCGCAGCCAGTAAATATCCGGCGCTTGCGAAACGATCACGCCGTCTTTGTAGAACACGAGGCTGGTCACGAGTTCAAGCCCCTCGAAGAAAACCGTTTTTTTATCCATTACGCCGTCGCCATTGGAATCTTGCAAAATGGAAATGCGGTCTCGCGCGGGGCGGTGGGCTTTTATGTCGTCTTTGCTCGCGTCGATTTTTCGGCCGTTCGGATATTCAGGCGTTTCAGCAATCCACATTCTTCCCTGTGCATCCCAATCGAGAGAAATGGGTTTCTCGATGAGCGGTTCGGCTGCGACAAGATTTATTTTAAAATCCGGATGAACGACAATTTTCGCCGCCGCTTTTTCCGGCGCAGTCGGCCCGCCTTCGGGATAACGCAAGCTGGCGAGTTCCTCTTTCGTCGCGAGCGAATCGACATCGTGTTTTCCAGCCCAGGCGATTCCGCGCAACAACAACGCCCGATACTGCGGCAGATTGAACGACGTGGTTTTGTGTCCGGGAATGGAAACGAAAGCGCGATACGGTTTTCCGCCGCTCAAAGTTTTTTCGTAAGTCCACATTTGCGGAACGATGTCATAGACGGAGGGGAACATTTTTCCGTCGCGCATGTTGCGTTTGTCCGGCGCGTAAGTCGCGGCGAGAATGTTCGCCTCCGGCATCAAATGCAGGTCGTAATACATCTCGTCATCGAGATCAAAATTGGAAACACCCTTCGTGATCGGATGCGAATGATCCTGAAAATAGATCGACACATTTCCTTCAAACCATTTCGAGTGTCCATGTTCCCACGCGCCGCCGATGATCGTCTTGAACCATTGCGGATCTTTCCCGCAAACCGCGTCGTGAATCACCACCATTCCACCGCCGCGTTTCAGAAAGTTTTCCAGGTTGATGCGTTGTTCGGGAAGAATCGTCCCTGCTTCAGCGGCATACATCACCAACACATCACTTGCATCCAATTGTTCCGCTGTTGGAAAATTCAACGCGCCATCAGCCTTCGCGCCGCGCTCGTTCAAGAGGTTTTTCCAATCGGCGAGGAAGCGGGGATGATCGTGCTGCCCCGGCCCATGCGTTTTTTCTCCAGCACGAATAAAAATGCGGAGAGGCGCGGGGGATTCCGCAGAGGCAGCCAGACAAGTAAGGAGAAGGAGAGTCGCGCGCAGTATTTGTCGAATCATGGTTCCAAAAGAATAAAGGAGCCGTCATCGGCAGCAAGTAAATGTAAAGGCGGTTAAAAAAAAGTCGAACTCACAAAGGTGTCTTTGCCCGGCGAACACTGAAGTCGTAATAAAGATAATTTCGCACGGCGGGCGTTCGCGCGCTATGCACCGGAAATTTTGGAATGTAGGGAGAGTAGGTGGAGGTGATGGGTGGCGAGAACGAGGTTAAATATTGATTGTCGCAATCCATCATCACCCACGACGTGGATGGAAAACGGATCGTGGTGATTTTTTTTGTGGAAGCAAAAGGCGAACTGGGCCGGCCAAAGGGATAGAGAATATCAATCGCGCTATTCAAAACGATCCCGCTTCCGACCTGATTCGTCACCCACGAAGACGAAAAATAGCTGACGTGAACATTCAATGGGGGCGAGACGACGGCAGAGGGATTCACCGCTCCTTGCGGAACCGCTAAAACTGATGCGGGGCACCGCGCCACCTGCGCCGTTCGCACCAGGCTGGACGGCGCGGGCTGTCCGAGAAACGGAGCAATATAATAAAGCAAAGAACCGTCCAGGTCGCCTTGCACAGACGTTCCCGGAAACGTGCCGAAGTTATTTCCTCTGTAAGTGGAAAACATCCCCGTCCAGGTTGGTCCCGGCAAAAATTCGCGATTATCTCCCGTGTAAAGACTGATTGCCGTGCCGATTTGCCGGAGATTACTTGTGCAGGCCGCCATCTGCGCTTTTTGTTTGGCTTTGGCTAAAACTGGCAAAAGGAGACCGGCTAATATGGCAATGATCGCAATCACGACCAACAATTCGATCAAGGTAAATGCCGCAGTCTTTCGATGGGTTAACATAAAACCTAAATTTATTACATGGCTGGCTCGCTCGGATTTTGCCACGCCCCGCAATTCTGGCAAGCCATCATCATTGGTAATGCGGCGGTTTGGAATCGACCGATTTGATGCGTTCCAATTCCGCGCTTTGGATCGATTGCGTCACGCGACCCAGCAATTTTTTCACTCGTTCTAACTCCTCCGATTGGAGAACGAGCACCTCATTCAACTCGTCCATCTGCCGCTCTAAATGCGCAATGTGCATTTCAACGTTCTCCAGTCGCTCAACGATTTCCTCGTTCATGAGTTTCGCAGGACGAATTGGCGATGACGCGTGAAAACAGATCCCAGCGACCTTGCCGTTTCATCCTGAATTTTTTGCAATTCCTGATAAACTGCCACGTTTTTTTTGTCGGGCAAAGCCGTTTCAGTTTTATTCAACTGCACAAAATTTTCGGTGATTTCATTGATGGATATTTTTTCTCCCGCCTGCAATCGCCAGCACCAAAGCGCCTGTAGCGCTGCGCCATAGGCCGCCCCTTCGCTGACTTTCAACGTCACTACTTCCGCTTTAAAAACATCCGCCATAATCTGCCGCCAGACTTTTGATTTTGCGCCGCCGCCAGTCGCGCGAATCTGTTTGGGGTTGCAGCCTAGCTCGGCCAGACGGCGCAATCCATAATTCATGCCTAGTGTCACTCCTTCCATCGAAGCGCGGGCGAAATGCGCCGCCTCAAAAGTTTTTGCGTTCACACCAAACCACACCCCTGTGCCATCGGGAATATTAGGCGTTCGTTCGCCTTCGAAATAAGGCAACAGCAAAAGACCATTTGAACCCGCTGAAATTTTTCTCGCTTCGCGCTCGTAACGTTCGTGTGTCCACTTAAAATCCGCTCGCAGCATTTCCGTCGCAACGGTGACATTCATCGTGCAAAGCAGCGGCAACCAGCGATTGGTCGAATCGCAAAATGCGGCAATTTCACCTTTCGGATCGACAATCGGATTTTCCGAGCAGGCGCAAATCGTTCCGCTCGTGCCGAAACTCGCCGTGACAACTCCAGCCTTCGTGTTGCCCGTTCCGATTGCGCCCATCATGTTGTCGCCGCCACCTGCGCTTACCAAAACATCCGTGCCCAGGCCGAGTTCTTTCGCGGTCGTTGCCCGTAAAAACCCAACTGGTTCGTCGCTGGAAATCAGTGGCGGCAATTTTTCTTTCAGCGAAGGATCAATGGCGTTCAAAACGGCGTCCGACCACTTGCGTTTTTTCACGTCCAGCAAGGCGGTTCCGCTGGCGTCACCAAATTCCATTTTCTTTTCGCCCGTCAGCCAGAAGTTCAAAAAATCATGCGGCAAAAAAACCGTTGCCAGTTTTTCAAAATTTTTCGGCTCATTATTTTTCAACCACAAAATTTTCGGCGCGGTGAAGCCCGGCAAAATGGAATTTCCCACCGCGCGAATTGCCTCTTTTTGCCCCCCCAGTTTTGCGGTGATTTCCTCACATTCGGCCACCGTCGAAGTATCGTTCCACAATTTTGCCGGGCGAATAACTTCACCTTTTTTATCCAACGGAACAAAACCATGTTGCTGTCCACTCACGCCCATCGCTTTGACTTCACGGGCCGAAGCGTTCGCCTTTCTCAATGCTTGGCGAATCGCCTTTTTTGCCGCGTCACGCCAAATGTTCGGATGTTGTTCTTTCGCCCCCGTTGGCAAATTGCGAATCAAACCGTACTTCTCCGCCGCTTCGCCGACCACTTTTCCATTTCGCGCATCCACCACCAAAACCTTGGTGGATTGCGTTCCGCTATCGACGCCAATCAAAAGTGTTCTCATAAAACGATGATTACCACGAAGCTCAAAACGACACAGAAAAATTTTATTCGAGAACGAACTTCGTGGCTGCGTCTCGTAAGAGCGCGGTTGATTCTTTCGATGAATTTTGCCGCGCTCTTACGAGACGCAGCCACTACTTAAAACGAATTGCTCATTTGTTCTTTCGCGCCCTTTGTGCAACTTATCTTCGCATGTCGTTTTGGACGCTGATTTTCCGGGGACTTCGATTTCATGCGCGTTCCCATTTCGGAACGCTGCTCGGCGCGACCATCGGCAGCGCAATTTTGATTGGCGCTCTGGCGGTGGGCGATTCCGTTCGCGAAAGTCTGCGCGAAATGGCTTTGGGACGTTTGGGAAAAACAGAATTTGCACTCACATCGGACGACCGATTTTTTCGCGCGAAACTGGCCGGCGATTTAAGCACCACAAATTTTCAAACCGCCGCCGCGCTGCAACTTTTGGGAACCGCCGCCAATGAAGAAGGATCAAGCCGTGCGAATCACGTCCAGATTCTCGGCGTGGAAAATAATTTTTGGAAACTGGCGACGCGCAATCCAAACCTGCTTTTCACCGACGAAAATATCGTCCTGAACGAATCACTCGCCGCGCAACTCAACGCCAAAGCAGGCGAAACAATTTTGCTGCGCGTTCCGAGACCGTCGCTGCTCTCACGTGACGCACCAATTTCTCCGCAACAGGATATCTCCACTGCTTTTCGTCTGACCATCGCGGCAGTTTTATCGGACAACGAATTGGGAAATTTCAATTTGCGCGCCAGCCAGATTCCGCCGCAAAACGCGTTTGTTTCGCTCAGTTTTCTGCAAACGAAATTGGGCCTCGATGGAAAAGCGAATTTGCTTCTCGCCAGAAGCGCGGGTCTTTCGACTCGCGAGTTTGCTCGGGAAAAAGCAGCGCGCGGACACGAACGTTCGCCCTCCGATGAATTGCAAAAATCGTATCGCGAAAAATTTCAGCTCGCCGACGCCGAACTAGAGCTGCGTACATTGACGAATCAAAATGTTTTGGAACTCCGCAGCGCGCGAGTCTTTCTTGATTCGCCGATCGTGCAAGCCGCCGTAGCTGCGTCTCGGCAGAGCGCGGTTGACTTTTCCTCGCCGAAGCAAGATCAGCCGCGCTCTGCCGAGGCGCAGCAACGTGGATTGGTTTCCACTTATTTCGTGAACGAATTACGCGTCGGAACCAACGCGACGCCGTATTCAATGGTCACCGCGATTGGCGCTCCGATTGTATCGAAGGAAATGCGCGACGACGAAATTCTCATCAACGCATGGCTCGCAGAAGATTCGCAGGCGAAAGTTGGCGACGAGTTGCATTTGCGTTACTTCGTGATGGGCGCGGATCAACGACTAGAAGAAAAAACAAATTCCTTTCGGGTTCGCGGTGTCGTTCCGCTTTCGGGCCTTTATGCTGACCGCGATTTGATGCCGGAATTTCCCGGTGTGGCCAAAGCGGAGAATACGGACGAATGGGACGCGGGTTTCGCCATCGACATGAAAAAAATCCGCGCGAAGGACGAGCAATATTGGAAAGAACATCGCGGAACTCCCAAAGCTTTTGTCACCCTCGCAGCAGGAGAAAAAATGTGGAGCAATCGCTTCGGAACTTTCACCGCGATTCGATTTCCGATTTCTGAAGTGGCAAAAATTCAGGAGAGTTTGCGGCGCAATCTTGATCCCGCATCGCTTGGTTTAATTTTCCAACCCGTGCGAGAACAAGCGCTCCTCGCCAGTTCGCAATCGCAGGATTTCGGACAACTCTTTCTCGGATTTAGTTTCTTCCTCATCTTCGCTGCGTTGATTCTGGTCGCGCTGCTTTTTCAATTCAGCCTCGAACAACGAGCCACGGAAATCGGCACGCTGCTCGCGCTCGGATTTCGCGCGAAACAAATTCGACGGTTGCTCTTGGCGGAAGGCGCGGCGCTCGCTTTTCTCGGTGGAATTTTGGGAATGTTCGGCGGAATTTTCTATGCGCGCGCCATGTTGCTCGGTTTGAAAACACTCTGGCGCGACGCGGTCGGGACTTCGTCGCTGCAATTCCACATTACGCCTGTGACGCTCGTGAGCGGCTGCGTCGCAAGTCTGCTCGTGAGCGTTCTGACCATTTGGTTGTCGCTCCGTAATCAAGCCAAACGACCCGCGCATGAATTGTTGTCGCAAGGCGCGGAATTGGAAATCGCCGATGGACAATCACCCATCGCCAATTCTGGAAATTGGTCGAAATGGATTTCTATTTTTAGTTTGGTGGGCGCACTTGGCTTGGTGGGTTGGGGAATTTTTCAAAAAGAAAATGCGTCGCCGGGACTTTTCTTTGGCGCGGGCGCGTTACTGCTGATTTCCGGATTGGCCTTCGCCTTAAATATTTTTAAACGCCTCGCCAGCGGCGAACGTGCTGCCAGCGTCTCGCTGGCAGATCTGACTTTAACTAGTCTCGGCCTTCGCAGTTGCACACGTCGTCGCAAACGCAGCCTCGCCACGATTGGTTTGCTGGCCTGCGGAAGTTTTTTGGTGGTCGCAGTTGCGGCGAACAAACTCGATTCAAATAAGGACAGCCGAAAACGTTCGTCCGGCACCGGAGGTTTTGCATTGATTGGCGAATCGACTTTGCCCGTCGTACAAAACTTGAACACGAAAGCCGGCAGAAATTTTTTCGGCCTGGAGGAAAACGATTTGGCTGGAGTGGAATTTGTTCCGTTCCGCGTGCGCGACGGCGATGAAGCGAGTTGTTTAAATTTGAATCGCGCGCAAACGCCGAGATTGCTGGGAGTCAAACCGGAAATGTTTTCGGCGAGAACGGCGTTTACGTTTTCAAAAACTTTGCAGGAAACAAAAAATCCGTGGTTGCTTTTAAAATCAGCGGCGGTCACAGACGCGCCGCTACAGAATGACGACGCCATTCCAGCAATTGGAGACGCGAACTCAATTCAATGGGCGCTCCATAAAAAAGTCGGCGACGTAATTCCCTACACCGATGAGCGCGGAAATAAATTCAATGTGCGCATTGTCGGCGCGCTGGCGAATTCTATTTTGCAAGGGAATCTGATCATTGATGAAGTGGAATTCGTGAAGAGGTTTCCATCGACCAGCGGCTATCGAATGTTCCTGATCGATGTGCCGTTAGGTAGTGAGTATGCTCCGTCAGCCAGAATTGATTCAGCAAGCGTGGCGCTTTCAAGAGCCTTGCGCGACGTGGGGCTGGAACTAACTCCAACAGAAAAACGATTGGCCGCATTTAACGCCGTGCAAAATACTTATCTGAACACGTTTCAAATTCTGGGTGGACTCGGTTTGTTGCTTGGCAGCGCGGGAATGGGCATCGTCGTCTTGCGAAATGTTTTGGAACGGCGCAGCGAGCTCGCTGTGTTGCTGGCGATTGGATTTCGCCGAAAAGATTTACGCTGGCTGGTGTTGAGCGAACATGCGGCGTTGTTGTGTTTGGGAGTTGGTTTGGGTGTCGCGGCGGCGCTGGTGGCAGTTTTGCCGGCGCTGCTTTCGCCACGAGGAGATTTGCCGTATCTTTCGCTCGCGGTGACGTTGGGCGCGGTGCTGGCCAGCGGAATGATTTGGACGTGGGCCGCAACGTCGCTGGCGTTGCGCGGTGAATTGATGGAGTCGTTGCGAAATAATTGAGACATGAAACAGAAAATATTTTTCAACCTAACTTTGGTGCTTATCGCAACAGCTTGTCGCGCGCAGGAAGTAAAAACAAATTCACCTGTCGAAAAAACTCTTTACGAAAATAATTTTGAGAAAGCGGAACTGGATAGAGTGCCGAGCGAATTTCTGGTGCTGGATGGCGGGTTTGCCGTGAAGCAAGACGGAACCAACAAATTGTTTGAGCTCCCGGGTGCGCCATTGGAAACGTTCGGCGTCTTATTTGGCCCAACGGTGGAAGCAAATGTGGAGGTTAGCGCGAAAATTCGTGGGACGGCAAAGGGTCGCCGTTTTCCAACCTTCGCAATTGGGTTGAATGGTGTTGGTGGTTACAAACTCCAGGTTTCCTCAGCGAAAAAGGCCTTGGAACTTACCAAAGGCGATGAGGTCGTCGCGACCGTCCCTTACGAGGAAAAAATTGGTTTGTGGATGACGCTTCAATTGCGAACCCGCAAGATCGGCGAAAGCGCATGGAAGATCGAAGGTAACGTTTGGCTGGAAACTTCGGCGAAACCAAAGGAGCCGTTGATTACATTTGTGGAGAAAACAAAACCGGTGGCGGG
>JBDSYB010000072.1:0-6279 GCA_039925885.1 Verrucomicrobiota bacterium | reverse complement strand
CCGAGCTTCTGCGCGTCCACGTCCGGCCGCGCGGCGAGGTAGTCCAATTCCGCGCGATGATCGGACATAATCAGGCCGAGCATGCTTTGTCCGACCGTTAATAAAAATGCCGTCGCCTGAGTGTCGTGGCCTTCATTCCATTTGACCTTTTCACCGCGTTCGGACTGACCGAACGGCTGCACCAGCATCACGACATAGCCGCGTTTGGCAAACGACAGGCAGCGACTTTGCACTGCGGGCGACCAACTCGGTTCGCCATGTCCAGGCAGCATCAATATCGCCGGAGCCTTCTGCGTGACTGCATCTTGAGCCGGTCGCCAAACGAGCGCGGGCGAATAGACGCCGTCGCGGATTTTGAGCAATTGCTTCTCGACCTGAATGCCGTCCAACACGGCGCTCCCGAGAAATGTCGCTTGCGGCTTTCCCGAGGCGGGCGGCATCAAGAACGTCTCTTCCAACGCGAGCCGAAGCTGACTTTGCGACTCAAGAAATTTTGCGGGCGGATTCTTCGCATGGATCGCTGCTGCTTTTTCCTGCGAGCGGCGGGCGAAGTATTTTTCGAGCAGACCGCCGGAATCAGCGAGAGGCAGCACGCGCCGGGAAAGCGTGCGGCTGTCGGAAACCATGTCGGGATTTTCTTGGGATGTCTCCTTCAGTTGCGCCTGAGATAGGCAAAGCGTTGACGCCAGCAACAGCGCGGTTAAACCCGAATTCCGAAGTTGAAGTGGGAGCACGCCCGCCCCGGGCGTTGTTTTCCGCGCCCTCGCGGAAAACTTCGGCGGCGTGGAATTTTCCGAAGGCTTGATTGTGTCTCGTGCTGCCCAACCGTTGGACGCGAGGCGCGTCCAACAACGCCCGAGGGCGGGCGTGCTCCCTTGAATTTCTGTCGCGGAAAGATTCATTCGCTACATTTGTTTTTTGGCGCTCAGTAAAACAGAAAAAGTATTGGCCAACGATTTTATTTTTTACACAATCATTAAATGCAAAGAAGAATAATTTTCTGGCGATGTCTGTTGTTGTCCCTCGCCTTCCTGCCATTGGTTCATGCTGAAAATCCGAAAAAAAAATCACGCGTGGACATCGGCTCGCGCGTCGAAATGTTCGTGGACGATTGGTTGATCGAATCCAATCGCAACACCTCTCTGCAATTGCAAACACCCGTTCGCCGCGAAGTTGTTCTCACCACCGACAAACCGTGGGAGGGAACGAACAGCGCTTACTTCACCGTGTTTCAGGACGGCGCGCGCATCCGACTTTATTATCGCGGCTACATTCCCGAAGGCGGCGATTCTTCGGACAAGCAACTCACTTGCTACGCCGAAAGCACGGACGGAATTCATTTCACGCGGCCCAATCTCGGTCTCTACGAATTTCAAGGCTCGAAGGAAAACAACATCGTTTATCAAGGCGTCGAGGCGCACAACTTCGCGCCATTCCTCGACACGAATCCCAAAGCCAAACCGGATGAGCGCTACAAAGCCGTCGGCGGTCTGGAGAGTAAATTATTTGGATTCGGTTCCCCCGATGGAATTCGCTGGAAAAAACTTCAAGCTGAACCCGTGACGACCAAAGGCCAGTTCGATTCGCTCAACATTGTTTTCCGGGACGAGCCAGCGAAATTATATCGCTGCTATTCGCGCACCTGGACGGGCGACAACTACACCGGCTTTCGCGCCGTGCAAAGCAGCACGTCTGAAGATTTTTTGCATTGGAGCGATCCAGTTCCGAATCGTCATCGCGCCGCCGACGGTTCAGAGCCGCCCCACGAACATTTCTACACCAGCGCCACAACGCCATGTCCTGGTGCGCCGCATTTTCTTCTCTCATTTCCTATGCGCTTCGTGCCGGAAAGAACAAAGCCAAGTCCGATGAAAGACCCCGGCGTTTCTGATGCAGTGTTTCTCAGCAGTCGCGATGGCACAAATTGGGATCGAACTTTTTTGGAAGCGTGGGTTCGCCCCGGATTGGATGAACGCAACTGGACGCATCGAAACAACATGCCCGCGCGCGGCATCGTGCAAACGAGTTCCAACGAATTCTCGATGTATATCAGCGAGCATTACAGTTGGCCGGACAATCGCCTTCGTCGCCTCACGATTCGCCGTCACGGATTTGCGTCCGTTCACGCGAACGCGGCGGGCGGCGAATTCACGACGCGGCCTTTGACGTTCACCGGGAAAAATTTAATCCTGAACTACGCCACATCCGCGACCGGTTCCGTGCAAGTTGAAATTCAAGATGAAAACGGCAAACCATTGCCCAACTATTCGCTCGCTGACATGGAATTACTTTTCGGCGACGACCTCGACGCCGTCGTGAAATGGAAAAATAAACCGGACATTTCATCTTTGATTGGCAAACCAGTTCGGTTCCGATTCGTGTTACGAGACGCAGACCTTTTTGCTCTGCGAACTAATTGACGTGGCTATTTTATTTTATGCACGGACTGGAAAACAAAGTTGCATGGATCATTGGAGCGACATCCGGCATCGGTGAAGCGACGGCGAAGGGTGGCATTGCCTTTACTTTTCTCTTCAAGGCGTCGGGTTCGGAGATTTCAAACAATAAATTCAAACGTCCAAAAACAATAATCCTAACGCCCTTTTCGTAGGACTGCGGGCGGCGCGGGATTGCGCCAGGCGCACGGCGTTTTGTTCCAGGGACAAGCCGCAGGCAAGGAGGCGGCAATAGCGGTGCAACAAAACATCGCGCCGCGAAATGTGGACATCGCCAAGTTGCAGGCTGCGCTCAAAGCTGCCGGCGTGGAAATTCCTTATCCCAGCGCGCCGCCGAAAGTTCCCGACGAAAAGAGCAAATGAAAATAAAACCATTTATCGCAAGTTTGTTTCTCTTGGTGGGCCTCTGCGCGCTGACACCTCTGCCCGCAGTTTCTGGAAAGGAGAAAAAAATTTCCGAATTGCCCATCGAAATCAAATCCGGCGTCGCGCAATTGTTTGTGGACGATTTTCTCATCGAGACGCAATCCAATCTCACGCGCACAATGCATCATGCGCGCTTCCGGTGTTTCGGGAAATCAAGTTGCCTCCAACCTCTCGCCACAAATAGATTCAACGCACCATGAAAATTCGGCGGACCAAATCATCCGATCTGTTCTGGCTCGCGGAGGTGCGGGAATCCAGACAGCCGCTCAATGAGCAATATCCGATCTGGGTTCGTCATGGTGTCGTCGAATCGGGGCCGACAATTCCTCATCCTGAAGTGCATCCTTATTGCGAGTTCAGCACGATTCGTGAGGGAGCGGCGACGGCTTTTGTCGGACGGGAAAAAATGAAATGCAAGCCGGGCGATTATTTTTTGGCGGGAACCGGTGTCGCTCATTGGTACGAGGGAACACAATACCCGGTTAAATATGCCGCGATTTATTTTTTGCCGAGTGTCCTGATTGACCTCGGACCGATCAGCGACGGGATGCAGATATTGCGTCGGTTCACCGCGCGACAAAGTCTGGCGGAAAGGTTGGTTCGACCGCCGCCATTTTTGAAATTGCGATTCGCGACGGCGTTTGAGGAAATCATCCAGGAGTTCGACGAGAAACCGTTCGGACACGAAATGCGATTGCGCGCGTTGCTGGTGGAAATGTTGGTGCAATTGCTCCGCTGGGAACTCCGCAAAGAAAAAAAACTCAATCGCCCCAGTTCCTCCGCCAGTTGGCCGCACATCGCGGCGGCGCTGAATTATTTGCGCGAACATTTTGCCGAAGACATTTACGCCCGCGATCTCGCGGCGGCGGCGGGCGTGAGTGAATCGCGTCTCAAAGTTTTATTTCAGGAAATGCTGGGAATGCCGTGGACGCAATACTTGCGCGGCTACCGCATTCATCGCGCCGCCGCGCTTTTGTGCGAACCGAACCACAACATCTTGGAAGCGTGTCTGGCGGTGGGCTTTCAAAGTTTAAGTCACTTCAATGCCACTTTCCGTTCTGTCATGGGAGTGCCGCCGAGCGTTTATGTTAGACGCGTTGCTGGAAAAAACAGGTAGCGCGATCGGAGCGCAGGCATCCTGCCTGCGCGTTCCGGTTCAACGACTCGCAGACGAGACGTCTGCGCTCCTGCTATGGCTAGGACAGCAAGTTTTATGGCTAAGAAAGGAAGCGAAAAGTCCGGCAATTTCTCATGCTGTTCATCGAACACCCGGAATGAACGACAGCTCCGTCGCCATCACCGGAGAATTTTTAACTGATGGAAAAAATAAAAAAATGCGCGCTCAAAAGTAACTGCGCGAAATCCTCTCAGATCGTAGCGATCCTGATTCTGGTTGGTCTGCTCCTGTTGGATAGCCAACTAATCAAGGGCCAGGAACCGGAGCCGGTTCAGAAATTTTCGGTCCTCGGTCTGACGGGCAAAGTGAGCGATGTCAAAGTCGCCGTTTCCGCACAGCAAAAGATTGTTTCGCTGAACGCCACACAGTCCTCCGCTGATGTGGATTTGAAACGCATGGCGGAGTGGGCGTTGAATTATCTCACCGAAACGCCGCGGAAAAATCTCGGTTACGAACCGGTGTTCCAATGTCACCCGTTGCAATGTCCGCCCGTGCCCGAAGGCCAGGACCCGGTGGTCGCCTGCGACACCGACGCGCGCATGGATTGGGAATGGTATTTCATGCGCGACATCACCGGATCAAAACGCGGTCTTGAAGTCGAAGCCGCTTTTCACAAACGCATCCGCCAATACATTGCTCCCGATGGAAAAGTCTGGAGCCATCCGGGCGCGTTCAACGAAGGGAACACCACCATTAAATACGAGGAGAAGGATCGAATCATTCACATCTGGGGCGCGACGAAAATTTTAAAAAGTCTTTCCGAAGATTATGCGCGCACGAAAAATCCTGAGTCCAAAGCGCTCGCCCGGAAAGTCATGTTGGCGTTGAAAAAAATTGCGACGTGGGATGAACAAGGGCGGTGCTGGATTCGCTGCGGCATGGGCGCGCTGAAAGCGGATGGCAGCATCGTGCCGAATGGTTGGAATCGGCAACCCGCGCCAATTGTGGAGCCGCTCGTGACTTATTTTCTCGCGACCAGTGATCATGAGGGGCTGGATTTCGCCAAGGCGTATGCGGAGGGGATGTTGAATAATCTTCAACCCGACGGAATTAAATTTCAGAAGGAAGGAAGGGACATCACCGGCGGTTTTCCGTTCGGCGCGCACAGTCATGCGACGATGCACGCGGTCTGGGGCGTGGCGCATCTCGGCCTTGTCACCGGAGAATCCAAATACGTCAGCTTCGCGAAAAATGTCTGGGATGCGTTGTTGGCGCGCGGAACGGGGACGGGTTGGTTTCCCGCCGGCCCGGATAATTGCAACGAAACCTGCTGCGTGTCCGACATGATTTCCGTCGCGACATTGATTGCGCAAAGCGGACACCCCGAATATTTCGATTACGCCGAGCGTTACTTGCGCAACTACATCAGCAATCTCCAATTCATCGTCACGCCCGAATTTGAAAAATATTATCGCGCGCGAAATAAAAATTCCACCGAAGTGCAATTGGAAAAAGGTTTGGCCGAGTTGCGTAAATTTCAGGGCGGCGTCATCGGCGGCTCCGGCCTGAACGACATTGAAAATGAATTGCTCGGCAATGTTTCGGGCTATGAAATGTTTGGCTGTTGCGCACCGGAAGGAATGCGCGCCATTCACACCGCTTGGATCAACACGATTGAACGGGTGCAATCGGACGCCGCCGTTCGGAGTTCCGCCTTTAGGCGGCTTGGATCTGAACAACCGTCCGGACCGCCTAAAGGCGGAACTCCGAACCCGGAAGGTGTGTATGTCAATATGAGCTTCTCGCGTGATTCAAAATGGGGCCGCGTGGTTTCATTTCTCCCCGAAGCAGGTCGGCTCACGGTCAAAACCGCAGTGAAGAAAACATTTTTTATACGACCGCCACACTGGGCGCCACGCGAAGAAGTCCGCGCTTTCGTTGGAACAAAATCTATTCCCGTCAAATGGTCGGGCGATTATGTGCGATTTGATGTCGGCAGCGGAAAAGAAATCACCATCACTTATCCGCTGATGGAATTTACGCATCGCGTTGAAGGTTTGTGGTCGGGCGCGCCGAATTTGAAAATGACGTTTCACTGGCACGGCAACAGCGTCGTGAACGCCGATCCAGTCGCGAAAGGAACGCCGTTGTTCACTGACAAACCACGCGTGTTGCCCACGCCTCCGACGTTCTGAACCTGCCAATGAAATTGAAAAATCTAAGTCGCATTCGGCAAATCGGGGCGAGGCCGATCATTCATATTCACCATCGGAGCGCAGG
>JBDSYB010000071.1:0-32007 GCA_039925885.1 Verrucomicrobiota bacterium | reverse complement strand
TTGGCGAAACGAAGTCGCGCATTGGCGATGTCTTCGGATTTGCTGAGAACAGGAATTCCAACGGCATCGACGCTTGTCACCGGGGATTTCACGAACGCGAGCACGACATCCAAATCGTGAATCATCAAATCGAGCACGACGCCGATGTCGGTCGAGCGGGCAGGGTAAGGAGAGAGGCGATGCGTTTCGATAAAACGCGGTTCGGTCGCGACGGTTTCGAGATATTTGAAAACGGGATTGAATCGTTCGATGTGGCCGACTTGCAGGATACAATTATTTTCCCGGGCGAGTTGAATGAGTTCAGCGGCTTGCGCGGAATCGTCGGTCATCGGTTTTTCGACGAGGAGGTGTTTGCGTTGTTGCAGCAGATTTTTCGCAATCTCGAAATGCGTGATGGTGGGCGTGACAATGTTGAGCGCGTCGCTGGCGGCGGCGGCTTCTTCGATGGAATGGAAAGCGCGCACGGAAAATTTATCGGCAAATTTCCGCGCGCTTTCGGGAACGACATCATAAACACCGACGAACTCGACTTTTTTCGCCGCCGTAAGTTCCGCATAAACGCGGGCATGTTCTTTTCCGAGTGAACCCGTTCCAAGAACCGCAACTTTCAATCGAGATGACACGCCGTTGGTATAAAGTTCACCGGGGAAAGTTCAAAGGTGAAAGTGAAAACAAAAAATCGCCGACTCGTGTGTGAGCAAGTCGGCGATTGGTGCGGGACAAACTTTAAGGGCAGGAAACAATGAACTGGCCTGCAATTGCCAAAATCTCCGCCATCGTTTTGGGCGTATCAAAAGCCGCCGGAAACGGAATATCTCCGTTGACCAAATTTAGATACGAAGCGTGCCGCGCTTCCACGGTGGCGATAGTTGCGCCAGCGGTTTGCAAATCCGGGCTATGGATTGAGGCGATGGCACCGTCGTAGGCCATGACACCAGTGTTTTCCAAAGACTGGCCAATAGCCAGAAATTCTTCCGTTGTTGAATAGCCGAAATCGTAGGTGCAAGGTCCAACGGGCGTGCCGCCAAGAGATTGAATCACAGAAATCAAGGTGCTGACATGGGTCACTTCATGGTCGCGAATGATCTTGAGATACTCATAAAGCTTAGAAGCCTGTTTTGAGCCGATCCGTGAGCTCATTTTGCCCCCTTTGAAATCCTTTGCGCTATAACGTTGCAAACCTTGCACGTAAAAAGCCGCCTCCAAATGTTCGAGGGTCAAGGCGTAATTCAAAACCGCGATGTCATCGGAAGTGTCATCGGCAAATAACTTCGGAACTCCAATTGTCGAAAGAGCGGCAACGGCCGCACCGGTTTTCAGGGCGCTCCCGAAAAAGCTGCGGCGCGAAGCCGTGCTGTTCAGAAGACTGGGTGACATTAATGTATTTTTCATAACTTTTTTTACTGGCGGTTGCCCCAAAGGAATTTTCCCCCGGATCGAAACAACTCACGCTGTCTAAATTCAGATACGAACAAGCTCGTTAATCGGACGCCCTCAAGTTTGAATGGGGGAATGGATGAGAAAATTTTGAAGCTCGGTCGTTTTTTCTGGCTGGATTTCTCAATGGACGTGAAAGCCCGGGGAATTTCTGCGCGACTTTTGCAAAACATTTTTTAAGATCGTGTGATGAAAGTATTTCGAAACTATTTGTTTGTGATGTTGATGATATCAGGGACACTTTTCGATAACGCCTTGGCGCAACCCAAGGGAGAAACCCTCGTTTATTTCGGCACCTACACTCGCGGTCCGAGCCAAGGCATTTATGTCTCAAGGTTCGATTTGAAAACAGGAAAATTCTCGGCACCTGAAGTCGCCGCTGAGACGAAAAATCCTTCGTTCCTTGCGATTCATCCGAACGGCCAATTCCTGTATTCGATTGCCGAGAATGCGGGCGATTCCAATGGAATGGTCAGCGCCTTCGCCATTGAGAAAGGCGGCGCTTTGAAACTTCTCAATCAAGAATCAGTCGGTGGCAAAGGGCCTGCGCATCTGGTCGTGGATAAAAAAGGCAAGGCGTTGCTCGTCGCCAATTACGGAGGCGGAAGCGTCGCCGCGCTGCCTGTTTTGGACAATGGAAAATTAGGGGCGTTGACCGCTTTCATTCAACACGCCGGATCGAGCGTCAATCCCCAACGGCAGAAGGAGCCGCATGCGCATTCTATAAATGTTGATGCCGCAAACCGGTTTGCATTCGTGGCCGATTTGGGTTTGGACAAAATCATGGTTTATAAATTCGATGCCGCGAAGGCGACTTTGGTTGCAAATGAGCCTGCGTTCGCGACGGTTCCTGCCGGCGGCGGCCCGCGCCACTTGGCATTTCATCCCAATGAGAAATTTGCGTATGTCATCAATGAAATGACTTGCACAGTGACGGCGTTTTCTTATTACGCAAATCTGGGTGAACTGAAAGAATTGCAAACGATTTCCGCGCTGCCAAATGGGGCGCAACCCGAAGCGGGAATGAGCGGCGCGGAAATTCAAGTGCATCCGTCCGGCAAATTTGTTTACGCCTCGATTCGCGGTCACGATACGATTGCAATTTTTGCCGTAGAGAAAAAAACCGGTAAACTCACGCACATTGGAAACGAACCGACGCAAGGAAAAGTGCCGCGAAATTTCGCCATTGATCCGACCGGAAAATTTCTACTCGCGGCCAACCAGAATTCGGACAGCGTGGTTATTTTTCAAATTGACGAACAGACCGGCTCGTTGAAAGCGACCGGGCAGATTTTGCAAATTCCATCTCCCGTCTGCGTCAAGTTTGTGCAGAAATGAATCGGTTAACAGACGACCAGCAATCCGGAAACCGCTTGAACGCGCAACCCATTCGCCTAGATTCGTTGCGTGGAAATTTTTAGTTACGTTTTGACCGCGCTTGCGGCCTATTTGCTCGGTTCAATTCCCACCGGTTACCTCGTTGCCAAAGCCAAAGGCATCGACATCCGCAGCGTTGGCAGTGGAAACATCGGCGCGACGAATGTGTTTCGTATTCTTGGAAAGCCAGCGGGAATTCTTGTACTAATGGCGGATGTGGCAAAAGGCTTTGTTGCTTGCTGGTTTATACCTTTAGTTGTTCTTCTGATATTTGAGCAGCTTTCCCAAAATTATTTTCTTCAGAGTAGTTCAAAGCTTCTAGGACAAATTGAGTTACGAAGAATTGTCGCCGGAGTCGCCGTGATTCTCGGCCACAACTACACCTGCTTTCTAAAATTCAAAGGCGGCAAAGGTATCGCAACCAGTGCTGGAGTTTTGATCGCGCTCGCCCCGTCAGCGTTTTTAGTCGTCTTTTGCGTTTTCATGTTGGTTGCTTTTCTAACGCGCTACATTTCATTAGCCTCAGTCATTGCAGCCTTTTGTTTGCCGTTTTCGGTGTGGTGGTTTCATGGAAGTCGCACGATGGTTGCGGTCATGTCCTTTCTCGGCGCACTGGCGATTTATAAACACAAGGCGAACATCGGTCGCTTGTTGAACGGGACCGAAAATCGTTTTGGCGAAAAGAAAATTGCGGAGGTGCCCAAATGAAAATCGTGGTTATCGGAGCGGGCGCGTGGGGAACCGCCCTGGCAAATTTGCTCTGCGAAAATCAGCACGAGGTCAAACTCTGGGGCCACGATAAAATCCATTTGGAAGAAGTCGCAAAGACGCGCCGCAACAAAAGCCGACTGCCGGGAATCGAATTGTCGCGCGATTTGAAGTTTGAAAGCGACTTGTCCAAAGCCGTTCCCCAAAGCGAATGCGCCATCATTGCTGTTCCCTCAAGGTTTTTTCGTGAAATAATCAGTCAATTTCCGCACTACGAAGGAATGGCCGTCAGCGTGACAAAAGGAATCGAATACGACACGGGTTTGACGATGTCCGGCGTTTTGAGCTCGGTGATGCCCCGCGCGTCTGCTTCTTCGCTTTCCGGCCCTACACTCGCTTTGGAAGTGGCGAGAAATATTCCCGCCGCGATTGTCGTCGCGAGCCACGACAATGCGGTGGCGCAAGCGGTGCAAACTCTTTTTCTCCGCCCGACCTTCCGCGTTTACACCAGCACTGATTTGCTCGGCGTGGAATTGGGCGGCGCTCTGAAAAATGTGATCGCGATTGCGGCGGGGATGTCCGACGGGCTTGGTTTTGGCGACAACACGAAAGCCGCTTTGATCACGCGCGCGATTGCGGAAATCCGGCGGCTCGGCGTGGCGTGTGGCGCAAATGCCGAAACTTTTTCCGGCTTGAGCGGATTGGGCGACTTGACAGTAACTTGTTTTTCAGAGTTGAGTCGGAATCGTGGATTTGGCGAGCGACTCGGACGCGGGGAATCCTTGGAAAAAATTCTGTCCAGCACCTCCAGTGTGGCAGAAGGCTATCCCACGGCGCGATCCGCTTTTCGATTGTCGAAAAAAATAAATGTAGAGACGCCCATTATTGATGAGGTTCACGCCATGCTTTATGAGCAAAAACCGATCCGGCAAGCCGTGCAGGATCTAATGAGCCGCGATACCAAGCCGGAGGATTGAAGCTCGCTTAGACCCACAACACGCCCCGAAATTTTTTCTGCAAATCGGTTTTGTTTTCCAACCTTCTCACGAGACGCATTCTTAAACAAATTTGTTCGCTTTCTCCGTTTGGCGGGAACTCATTATAGAAACTGTTATGGATGACCATGAATTGCTGCGCGATTACGTTGAGAAATACTCCGAGAAAGCGTTTCGCGATTTGGTCGAGCGCCATTTACCGATGGTCTATTCCGCCGCATGGCGCATGGCGCGCGATGCACAATTCGCCGAAGAAATCGCGCAGGACGTTTTCAACTTACTTGCACAAAAGGGTAAAACCATTCGCGCGCCGCAAGTCATCGGCGGCTGGCTTTACAACACCACGCGTCATCTGGCGATGCACTCCGTTCGAAAAGAACAACGTCGTCGCGAACGCGAACTGACTGCCTTGGCCATGCAAATTGATGAAACGAATTTCACGCCTGAACCAATTCACGAAAGCCTCGAGCCAGCTATGGCTGAATTGGAGGAAAGCGAACGTGATGCGCTCGTGTTGCGCTTTTTAGAAAATCGCAGCTTTCGCGAGGTGGGCGTCGAACTTGGCATCAGCGAAGATGCGGCGCGCATGAGAGTGAATCGCGCGCTCGAACAATTACGCGGCGCGTTTTCCCGGCAAGGCATCAGCATCACGTCGGTTTTGCTCGCGACAGCTTTGGCATCCAGCACCAGCAGCGCAATGCCGACGGGTTTGGCACTCGCGATTTCGACGGGCGCGTTCGCCACCGTCGCCACCATTTCCACTGCAATCACTCAAACCACCTTCACAACTATGAATTGGATAAATACAAAGACCGCTGTTGCGACTATCGCGGCGGCAATTCTCGCTGGAACTGGAACTTATTTCGTGCAGCAAACTGAAACGAAACAACTCCGCGCTGAAAACGAAACGCTGGTTCAGGAGAAGAAAAAACTAACGATGGATCGCGACGAGGCGCTGATTTTTTCTCAATCGAGCAAAGAAAAATTGGAGCGTTTGCGCAAAGATACAAGTGAGCTGATGCGCTTGCGAAATGAAGTCGGGCAATTGCGTCGGCAGAACGAGGCGGCAAAAGTTGCGAGCCAGCCAGCAGTCAAACCTGTTGGGAAGGAGTCGCCAAAAAAGAGCGCAAAGTATATCTCCAAAGAGCAGCTTGTTTTTGCAGGCTATGCCACGCCGGAAGACGCGTTACAGTCTATGACCTGGGGTATGATGTCGGGCAATTATGAAGTAGCAAATGGCTCTCTCAAACCGGAAATGCGCGATGAAGAATTAAAAGATCCGAAAGCCCGCGAGAATTTTGAAATTGGAATAAAAAAAATGGCACCACTCTTCAATGGTATGGAATTCGTAGCGAAAAAAATATTAGGTGATGACAAAGTGGAAATCAAATTAAGGCAGGATTGGAACCCAGATGTGAAGAAACTGGATGCTAATGTCACTTTACCGGAATTCCATATTCAACCGATGATTAAAATTGGAAACGAATGGAAACTCGGCGGCTCGACGAGAAGTTACGAACCTAAATGGGATGAGGAGGGCGAAATCAAAAATTATTCTCCCTAAACATTTCAGCATAGCCTTCGTTATTAAAATCTTTAAACCCAGAGCACGGCGGGAAATTTTTTCTGCAATGCTGATTTTAATTTTGGATAACTGTTCGTCCGGAATGCTGGCCAGTTGAAGGTTGACTCAATGCGTTTTCCATCGGGTGAACAGAGCCAGATTTTCACCGCCAGCTTTCCTTCACAAAGGTGCGGGTGATTTTTCGCGGCAAAACATTCGTGCAGCTTCAATTGCAACTCAGGCGAATTCGGTTCGCCCTCTTGGTCACGCGGTTCTTCGGGATAAAGGAGTTTCGATTTTTTGTCGCCCGGCCATGCGACGGCGAGCGGTGCCAGTTCGTTGAGCCATTCGCGTTGTTCGGGCGCGAGTTGTGCGTGGAAAATATCCTTGAGCGGCGTCGCCTGAGCTTCTTTCACGAGCGTCAATCCGTCAAACGCTTTTGCGAGTGTTTCAACAATTTTATTTTCGTCGAACGCGGGAAAATCAAGTTCGGGCGAAACGGCGGCGACCAGATTCACCCGCGCGATAAATTGTTTCACCTCATGGTTGAGCAGCGGCAATTCAAAATATTGTTTGCGATACGCCTCGCCGAGACAACGACCCGAAGCAGCGGGTTCAACGTCGCGTTGATGTTCGTGGTTGACGACGAGATCGTGAAAGCGAATCAGTTTCACGGCGGCAACGCGTTTGTGCGTCCGATCAAAAAGATGTTCGATTTTGGTCGTGAGTTGTTCGGGAAACATTTCCTCAATCCATTCGCGTTTCACCATGCTGGTGAGACCGAGGAGCGTGAGATTTTCCGCGCCGCGTCCCGGAACTTCTCGAATGCTCGCTGCGACAAATAGTTTTGAATTCTGCACGACACTTTCGCGCACGAGAGTTCCGGTGCGTCCTTCAAGCAAATCGCAATCGAGCGTCCCTTGATCGCGTCTCATGCAAAGTTGATCTACGAACCCCGCGAGAATGCAATGGAGCAAGGGGTCGTCAGAAGAGGATGGAGAATGGAGGATAGAAGATGAATCAGCGGCGTCGCGAGCGTTCTTTCCATCCTCAATCTTCAATCCTCTATCCTCTCCCCAAAGCCGCTCCGCGAGTCGTGAGATTTGATCAAATGTTTGCTCAACTTGTTTGGCGGCTTGCGCGTTAATTCCGTAACGTCGGCAAGTCTCGATGGCGAAATGGTTTTTCTTCGCGAACTGATACGCGCGCATCATCGTGAAAAAATCAGAATCCTGGCTCGCTTCAAAAAGCTCGCGTGCCTCGGAAATATGTTTTTCATCACGCCGAACGCGTTGGAGCAAATCGCGTCCACTGACGAGCGCGGCGCAAAGAGCGGCGGCGCGAACGCAACCGCGCTTCGATGCTTCGACCAACATGCGCGAATAACGCGGATGCATCGGCAATCGCAACATCTGTCGGCCAATCGGAGTGAGATCGGAATTTACGATTGGCGATTTACGATTTACGAGTTCACAGGTTTCATCGCGTAAATCGTCATTCGTAAATCGTAAATCCCTTAATGCTCCGAGTGTGTGTAAAAGTTTTTCCGCGCGCTCGACCGCTTGTAAATCCGGTTTGTCGAGCCAATCAAATTGTGCGGCACGTTTGATGCCGAGCGAATGCAGAAGCAAAACAATTTCGGCGAGATCGCTTCGCTGAATTTCCGGCGTGTTGCGCTCGGGACGATTGAGATGACCGCTCTCGGTCCAGAGACGATGGCACGTTCCCGGCGCGGTTCGGCCAGCGCGACCTTTGCGTTGATCAGCGGAGGCGCGGGAAATTTCTTCCAGAAATAAGGTGCCAATGCCGCGCTCGGAATCATAGCGAGCCACGCGCGCCTGCCCGCTGTCCACGACGTGCAAAATGCCATCAATCGTCACGGAAGTTTCGGCAACATTCGTGGCGACCACAATTTTGCGAAGTGGGTGGGGACTGAAGGCGAGGTCTTGTTCATCGGGTTGCAATTCGCCGTGCAATGAAATCAACGCAACACGCTCGTTTAATTTCGCGGCGCGAATTCCATTGATCGTGGCATTGATTTCCCCCATCCCTGGCATGAAAACGAGAATGTCGCCGGGATCACCAGAATTAACGATGCGCTCAACAGTATCAGCCGCTTGTTCGGTGAAAGGACGCTCGTCGTGCGAATCCAAATAGTTCACCTTCACGTTAAAACTTTGGCCTTCGGAAATAAGAATCGGACAACGTACGTTCGGAGTTCCGCCTTCAGGCGGTTCGGGCGCAGGACCGCCTGAAGGCGGAACTCCAAACGAATTTTCCAAGTACTTGGCAACCGGTTCTGCATCGAGCGTTGCGGACATCACGACCATTTTTAAATCTGGGCGTTGCGTTTGCTGAATTTGTTTCACGAGCGCGAGCGAAACGTCGCTGAGCAAATTGCGTTCGTGAAATTCGTCGAACAAAACCGCGCGGACATCCGCGAGCGTTCGATCATCCTGCAACCACCGCAGAAGAATTCCTTCCGTCACAAAACAAATGCGCGTGCCGAGACTGGTCTGATCATCAAAACGAATTTGATAACCGACTTCTCCGCCGAGTTTGCCATTGCGTTCCCATGCCACGCGCGCGGCAACGGTTCGCGCCGCCACACGACGGGGTTGCAGCACGACGATCTTCTTTTCTCCAGCGAGGCCGGCGTCGAGCAACATTTGCGGGACTTGCGTGGTTTTCCCGGAACCGGTGGGCGCGACGAGGACAAGGCGATTGCCCGATTTCAATTCGCCGATGATGGACGAATGAATTTGCCAGATGGGTAAGGATTGGTTCACCGCTAAAACGCAGGGACGCCGAGAAGATTATTTTAAGAAGATTAATCCGAGCAGTGCGGCGAGGGACAGGATCGTCATCAAACCGTTCGGCATGAATTTTTTCGATTTCATGAAGCGCATCCCGAAGAATACGAGAAGAAAACCGATTAAAATTTCCGGTAGATATTTTACGTTCAAATCGCCGTGCGCACACAACGCGAGGGGAATCGCGAACGCCAGCGACATGATCAGCGACATTTTGCTTTTGGCTTTGAGAAATCCCATGAGGCCGCCCGCCACGAGAAACGCGATGTAAATCCAGAGAATAGTAGTTGAGTTCATAATTTTTTAACGAGCCGACAGTTAGCCACATCGAGAAGGAAATAGAATCTTTTAGTTTGCGTTGACGTTGAGCGAAAGAATTTCTCCCGGCTCGCATTCCGCAAAAACTTCAAATGGCCGACAGCAAATCTCGCAGTCGGTGGTGAATTGTTGCGACTCGACGCTCGTATCAATGACCAGTTCAAAGCTTTGACCGCAGAAAGGACATTGGATCGTGTCAGAAATTTGCATTGCGGAAAGTAATCCGCGGAAACGCAGTTGTCATCAGGATGGGAAAACCTTGAAGAAAACGGCGTTCTCGTGCATATTCTACGACCGATTTACGTGATGAATTTTCGCGCCACCATTTTTATTTTTTGTGCATTGACCACTCCAGTTTGGGGGGGGGACGCCGTTGATTATACCAAGGAAATTAAGCCAATTCTGTCGGGCATCTGCTATCAATGTCATAGCGAGACGCAACAAAAACATGGATTGCGGCTGGATACTGCAGCCTATGCGTTAAAAGGCGGGCAAAGCGGCCCGGCGATTGTCCCGGGAAAAAGTGATGAAAGTTTGCTGATCAAAGCTGTCTCCGGAACCGCCAAGGATCTGGCGCGGATGCCTTTCAAAAAAACGCCGCTGGATGATGAAAAAATTACTTTGTTAAAAAGATGGATTGATCAAGGCGCAAAATCTCCGGCTGATGAAAAGGCTGAATCCGTTTTGCATTGGGCTTTTGTCCCCTGCCCGGCCGTCGTTCCCGTGCCGGATGTGAAACAAAAATCATGGCTGCATACTCCGATTGATAATTTTATTTTAGCGCGGATGGAAAAGGCAAACATTACGCCATCGCCGGAAGCGGATCGCATTACTTTGATTCGTCGCGTTTTCCTGGATTTAACCGGTTTACCTCCCACGATTTCCGAGGTGGACGCGTTTGTGAATGACAAAAGTGGCGACGCCTACGAGAAACTGGTGGAGCGTTTGCTGGCTTCCCAACATTACGGCGAGCGTTGGGGGCGCCACTGGCTGGACGCGGCGCGCTATGCGGATTCCAATGGATACAGCATCGATTCGCCGCGCCAGATTTGGAAATACCGGGATTGGGTCATCGACGCGCTGAATCGTGATATGCCGTTTGACCAATTTACCATTGAGCAAATCGCGGGAGATATGTTGCCCCATGCGACTTTGAGCCAAAAAGTTGCGACTGGTTTCCATCGCAATACTCAAATCAACCAGGAAGGCGGCATCGATAAAGAACAGTTTCGCGTGGAGTCGATAATCGACCGGGTGAATACGACCGCGACGACCTGGCTCGGATTAACCGTGGGCTGCGCGCAATGTCACGATCACAAATTCGATCCGATTACGCAGAAGGAATATTATCAGTTTTTTGCTTTTTTAAATAACCAGGAGGAGCCGGAATTAACCGTTGCAGCGCCCCTCGAATTAGCGAATCAAGCGGCGTTAAAAAAACAAATTGATCGCACGGAAAATGATTTGAAAAAGTATGCCAATAGTTTGACGAATGAGATCGTCACTTGGCAGAAGTCATTGACGCCTGAACAGGTGGCGAAACTAAAAACGGAAATTACCACCGTCCTGGAGACTCCTCCCGACAAACGAAATCTGACTCAGAAATTGGCGCTGCTGGATGTCGTCCGCCATGACGACCCGACCTATAAAAACCGCCGGGCGATGTTGACGAGCCTGGAAAAGAAACGGCCCAATTTCGTCACCACGATGGTGATGGAAGAACGGAAAAAGCCGCGGGAAACGTTTTTATTTATTAAAGGCGATTTCACCCGTCATGGAGACCCAGTAAAGCCGGGGGTGCCCAAAATTTTGCAACCGCTGCCAGCGAATGCGACAAATGCCAACCGCCTCGATCTCGCCAGATGGTTAGTCGATCCTGAAAATCCTTTGACGGCGCGTGTCACGATGAATCGGATTTGGATGCGCTACTTTGCCAGTGGAATAGTTGAAACAGAAAATGATTTTGGCACGCAAGGTTCCGGACCGACCCATCCCGAATTATTGGATTGGCTGGCGAACGAATTCGTCAAACAGAAGTGGAGCCAAAAAGCCATGCATCGTTTGATTGTCACGTCTGCAACGTATCGCCAGAGTTCGCGCGCGCGCCCGGAATTGGCCAATATTGATCCGTATAATAAATTACTCGCGCGGCAGAATCGTTTTCGCCTCGACGCCGAAATTGTGCGAGACGTGGAGTTAGCGGCGAGCGGATTGCTCAGTCGGAAAATCGGCGGGCCAAGTGTCTTTCCACCTATTCCAGACGGGGTCATGAACCTTGGTCAATCGAAACATGAATGGAAAGTCAGCGAAGGCGAAGATCGCTATCGTCGCGGCATCTACACTTTTTTCTATCGTGCCACGCCTCCGCCCGAGTTGATGGTTTTTGACGAGCCAGAATCCACGAGCGCCTGCACTCGACGAATGAGATCCAACACACCATTGCAATCGCTGACGTTGTTAAATGACGACGGATTTCTTGAATTCGCGCAAGGCCTGGCACTTCGGTTGATGAAGGAAGTTCCACAAAGCGATGACCAACGCATTACCCGCGCGTTTCAACTTTGCCTTTCACGCGAACCAAAGCCCGATGAACACACGCGCGTCAAAGAATTGCTCGCCCAGCAATTGCAAAGTTATTCAAGTGAGAGTGAAGCCAAATCTATTTTGCAAAAAAAGATTCCGGCGGGTGCGGATGTGAAACAACTGGCCGCCTGGACCACGGTTTCCCGTGTTTTGTTGAATCTGGATGAAACCATTACGAGAGAATAATAATGTCGAAACATTTTTTTAATTCTGATCCCGGACTTGATCTTCGCGAAACAACGCGGCGCCAATTCTTTGGCAAATGCGCGATGGGATTGGGCGGCATCGCGCTCGCTTCGATGTTGAGCGAACAGAACATGTTCGGTGGCGAAACGATCAAGCTGGTCAATCCGTTACACCCGAAGCCGGGAAATTCTCCGGCCAAAACAAAAAATATTATTTATTTGTTCATGGCTGGCGGCCCCAGCCAGTTGGATTTGTTCGATTACAAGCCCAAGCTAAACGAATACAACGGTCAGCCGATTCCTGACTCATATTTGAAGGGAAAACGGTTCGCGTTTATGGATACGTTCGCGAAAAATCCGCCGAAACTTCTGGGATCGAAAAGGAAATTTTCGCGACGCGGACAAAGTGGCGCCTGGGTTTCTGAATTGTTCCCACACACCGCGACTATTGTGGACGACATCTCATTGGTGCATTCCTGCGCGACGGATGTTTTCAACCACGCGCCCGCCAAACTTTTTATGAACACTGGTTCGGTTCAATTTGGCCGACCCAGCATGGGCGCGTGGGTCACTTACGGAATTGGCAGCGAATCAAAGAACCTTCCCGGCTTTGTGGTTTTGCTATCGGGACCCCGGGGGCCACGAGGCGGAGCGGTCAATTGGGCGAGTGGATTTCTGCCCACCAGTTACCAGGGCGTTCCATTGCGCGGCCAGGGCGAACCGATTTTAAATTTATCAAATCCACAAGGAGTGAGCGACAAACGCCAGCGACAAACGATTGACGCCATTCGGGATTTGAATTTGAAACGACTCGTCGAAACCGGCGATGAAGAAATTCGGACGCGCATTTCCGCCTACGAAATGGCCTATCGCATGCAGAGCAGCGCGCCGGAATTGATTGATTTGTCGAGCGAAACAAAGGCGACAAAAGATTTATATGGGATCAAGGAAGGCGAGCCGTCTTTTGCGCGAAATTGTTTGCTGGCGCGGCGGTTGATTGAGCGCGGTTCTCGTTTTGTGCAGTTGTATCACACAAACTGGGACAGTCACGGCGGCCCTGGCGAGGATTTGGAAAAGTCATTTGAAAAGATCACGCGGGAAGTTGATCAAAGCAGCGCCGCTCTGGTGAAAGATTTGAAACAGCGTGGACTTTTAGAAGACACGCTGGTGATTTGGGGGGGCGAATTCGGCCGCACCCCGATGGGGGAAGTCCGCGAGCAAACCGGGCGCAATCATCATATAGATTCGTTCACGATGTGGTTCGCAGGCGGCGGAGTGAAGGCGGGACAAGTGCTCGGACAAACCGATGAACTTGGTTTTAGCCCCGTGGAAGATCGTTGCCACGTTCACGACATTCACGCCACGATTTTGCATCTGCTGGGGCTTGAACACACCAAGTTGACATTTCGTTTTCAAGGACGAGACTTCCGCCTAACGGATGTGCATGGCGAATTGATAACGAAGTTGATCGCGTAACCGGTCTATTCCTGCCAATCTTGTCTTGAATTTCGTTTGGCCGAGGGCAATTTTGAGCCAGTAAAATTATTGGACCAAAATTGTAACTAAATCGAGGAGGGAAACGTCCATTTCACGGAGGTTTCAGGAATTGCAATACCAATGCTCCAAAACGTGTCTGATGATATCGGCTCACATACTTAATTTTTCGCTTGGAACTGCTCCTCGCGATGATGATTACGGCGTATAAAATGCTTCGAAGTGTCGCCGTGAAATTTTCTCAAAATCAAGACAGCCTGCCCCTCGACCCGGAGTGGCCACCATTGGTCTGGCCCGAGCAACCCATCCGAGCAAAAACACCCTCGCGTAGAATACTTTGGGGGTTAAGGGCATTGATTCTTCTGGGTTTCTTGTCGTTGTTGGTCACATTTATCTGGCTTTTTGGCGCAGAACGCCGCGGTGACGCAATCCTGTTCTGGCCGCTGGCGATTACCTTCATTTATTACGGCCTTTGTTGGATATACGAGTGGATGAATTACGCGCGCCCGAAAATTGAGCCGTTCCGCGCGCCTCAGCGGCAGTGGACGGTGGATGTTTTAACGACCGCCTGTCCCGGCGAGCCGCACGGTATGATTCTCCGCACGTTGCAAGCGATGAAGGAGATTCGTTATCCCCATACCGATTATTTGTGCGATGAAGGAGATGATCCGGTTCTTCGCGAGGCTTGCCGCAGATTGGGGATCATCCACGTAACCCGCAAAGAGAAACACCATGCGAAAGCGGGGAACATCAATAATGCGCTTGCTCAATGCCGAGGCGAGATTGCCGTTGTGCTTGATCCCGACCATGAACCATCGCCTTACATGCTTGATCGAGTGCTGGGTTACTTCGAGGACCCGAAAGTTGGGTTCGTGCAATCGGTTCAGGCGTATCGCAATCAGAGCGAAAGCCTGGTCGCGGACGGCGCCGCCAAACAAACCTATCTTTTTTACGGCCCGATGATGATGGGGATGAATAGTTATGGAACAACGCAGGCAATTGGTGCCAACTGCGTCTTTCGGCGCGAGGCGCTAACGTCCATCGGTGGCCACGCGCCGGGGCTGGCCGAAGACATGCACACAGCGATGCGGGTTTACTCAAAGGGATGGCGTTCGGTTTACGTACCTGAGATACTGACCCGCGGTTTGGTGCCCTCCACTTTATCGGCTTATTACAAGCAGCAGGTCAAATGGTCCTGTGGCACGATGGAATTGTTGTTGCAAGAATACCCGAAACTTTTTCGCGGATTTAACATTTGGCAACGGCTTCATTATTTTTTTACGCCCTTCATGTATTTAAGCGGCTTTTTCAAGGTTGTAGAAATTATCGTGCCGATTGCCTGCCTTCTATTCGGCGGGGTCACGCTTCGGGCCAGCGGAATGGAGTTTCTGGCTTGGTGCGGTTTGCCCGTAATTATCATGTTTCTGGTTCGTCAAAGAACGCAAGTCTGGGTGATTGAAAAGAGCGACCGGGGTTTGCACATGGTGGGTGGGATATTAAGCGCAGGCACATGGTGGGTTTATCTCATGGGAACATTATGCGCGGTGTTCGGGAGGAAAATTCCTTACATGCCGACGCCCAAGGAAAAAACGCTGGAGGACTCCTGGAAGATTGCCGCGCCAAATTTTATCGCCGCCGGCTTGAGCTTGGCAGCAGTGATCTATGGCTTGTCGGAAGATTTCACTCCGCATAGTATGGTTATGGCCGTATTTGCCCTTGCAAATGCCGCGACGCTTGTTGTCGTGGGGATGCTCGCTCAACAGAGGACGCTTTGGAAAATTCGCCAGCAATTCGCGCGGCTTAGGGGGTTCCGCTACTCGCTGAAATATTGCGCCCGCCGATTTTCACGAGTGCATCAGGGAGCGTTGACCGGTTTCAGGGAACATCCGGCGGTCTTTCTCCTGATCGGCGTTGTGCTTGCTTCGGGATGCTTTTTTGTGGCCAGCGATTCGAAATACATGGGTGAAGCCAAGCGTGTTGGCCCCAAGGAGACGGGCGGTTTTTATTTGGGAATTAATCTCCAGGAAAAAAGTAACCGTGCGTTCCCATCAGAATTTTCGGAGATGCAGAAAAAGCTGAACACGAAGTTTCGGATCTTTCCCCTTAATCAAACATGGGGGCCTGCCACTTTAACCAATTTTCCCCATGCTTTGATGCGAGAGGCGCGTTTACACGGCGCGACGCCGATGGTTACGTGGGAACCATTGACGAGTACTTTTCCAGAGTTCAAGGATCATCCAGAGTTAAGTGCGGACAAGCGCGTATTCGCGGCCATCTTGCGCGGCGAACTGGACAATTATCTGAAAGCTTACGCCAAACTTATTAGGGAATTTGGAGAACCGGTGTTCATTCGATTTGCGCCAGAGCCCGATAATCCCGCTCATCCATGGTCGGCGAGTGGTGGCAATACTTCGGAGCAATTTATCGGCGCATGGATTTATGTGTATAACATTTTTAACGAAGCCGGTGCGAACAACGTCGCGTGGGTCTGGAATCCTTCATCTCCTGCTGGTGTCCAGAATTATTTTCCGGGCGCGGACTTTGTCGATTGGGCGGCGTTAACGTCGTTCAATCGCGATAGTGAAAATGCGCAAGGGCAGTCGCAGGATTTTGTTACAATCTACGAACCGTTTCGGAGTAAACTTTTAAAGTTTAAATTGCCGGTAATGCTCGCTGACCTGGACATCGTTGGCCCGGAAGGCCGTGATTCGTCCAAGATTGCGAACACGTTGGCATCTGTCGCAAAGCATTATCCCGAAATTCGTGGTATCGTTTTTTCCGGTTCTGGTTCTGATTTGCGATCTAAAAAACAGCTCAAATCTGATTTGCAAACGCAGTCTATCACCGTATCCGATAACTCTCCTGCGATTGTCGCTGCCATCAAAAACGGCCTCGCTCACTCCAAATTTAGATCCCGGCCAGCAGCAGACCGGGATGCCGGTGAAACGCTGTGGACAGAACGCAAACGCAATGACTATCGCTCCCCATTTATTTCCGGCACGCCGGGAAACTTCGAATTAAAAGTGGATGGCGCGCCATTTTACGTCCGAGGTATTGCCTACAATACTGGCCACGACTGGCGCGACGGAAACATCCCGCCGACACGCCGTGAAGTGCGAGTCGATATGGCTCTGATGCGCGCGATGGGCGCGAATACCATCCGCCGTTACGGAAGTAGCATTTATGATCGAAATATTCTCAACGAAGCGCGCGCCCAGAACCTCAAAGTCCTCTACGGATTTTGGCTCGACCAGGACATTGATTATTTCGCGGGTGACCCGAAGCTGCGCAAATATGAAGATGGCATTCAAAATACGGTACGGAATAATCGCGATAATTCGGCAGTATTGGCGTGGACCCTTGGCAACGAAGTTTGGGGTTTGCTCAAGCATAAGTTCGCCCAGCCGTATTTGACAGAGGTGCGCCATGCTCACATCGATTTTGTCGAGGGATTAGCGCAAAAAATTCATGAAATTGACCCGCGGCGGGCTGTTTTCGTGGCGCACGAACATAGCGATCAGCTTGCGGGAACGCTTTCCGATTTCCGTCGAGGAGCACCTTCGCTCGATTTCATCGGGGTCAACTCATATTATGAATCGCGAATTTCCCGACTCGATGGAGTTGTCTGCGAATTCGATTCGGCGCGTCCTTATCTGATCACGGAATTTGGTCCCGAAGGTTATTGGGATAGCAGACTTACAAAGCGCTATTCCAATGGAGCGACGATTGAGCCGTCTTCAAAGGATAAAACCCAGAGCTACGCCCGGGGCTGGAGCATTCACACAGAGTCACATCGCGGCCATAATATCGGTGGCGTGGCATATTCCTGGCGCGACCGCTATGAAGAGACCGCGACTTGGTTCGGTATTACGGATTTTCAGCGCCGACCGAAGCCTGCATTCGCCACGCTCAAACAGCAATGGACTGGCCGCGCCGCGTCGCCCGGCCCACGAGTTGTTCAGATTTCTGCGGCCAAGCAAACTCTTGCCCCCGGCTCGACCATAGAACTTCAAGGCATCCTGGAAAATCCTCCCACCGATCCATCCCAATACCGATGGTGGATTGCCAGCGAAAATTTTGAGATGAATGTCGGCCAGGTGCGCAAACTGGGCAATGGCTCTCGCGCACAAATTACGCTTCCCAAAGAGCCTGGCAATTATCGCGTTTATCTTTCTGTCGGCAGCGAGTCTGCCACCGACACCGGCAACATTGCCTTGCAAGTTGATGGCAAGAGTGGCATACCGCCAGCGTTAAACAAAACAACGCGAACAATTTCTCTTCATGAAAGCTCTACTAATTATTCTGTTGACCGCATTCGCCTCGGTTTGGTGGATCGAAGCCGCTGACGTTCCATCCGGTTTCAAAAGCCCTTCGCGCCAGGGCGCTGCTCCTAGCTCCCTTGAAACAAATATAAGCGAGACCACTCAAAAAGCGGTCACCGCCGCTTATGCCTCCGGTGACGCGAATGATTTCAGAAAAGCTGCTGAACTTCTAGAAGCCGAAATCCGCTCAAAGCCGGATGCGATAGAAGCCAGAAAAATAATTGTTGATATTTACCTCGGAAAACTTGAGCAAAATAAAAAGGCACTGCCTCACTTGGAGAAAATAGTCCAGAAACGTCCGAACGAACCTGACTGGAAGAAGATGCTGGCTGCCGCCTATGCGAAGAGCGGAAAAATGGAGGAGGCTGCCGCTCTCTACCAAAAAGCCGCCGCCGCTGATCCCAAGGATGTTTGGACGCGCTATCACCTTGGTGGCGTCCAGAAAAAACTGGGACGACCAAAAGAAGCTGAGTCCGCCTATCGCGCAGCGCTGGCCATCGACTCAACCAACAATTTTGTGCGCATCGAATTGGCTGAGGTTCTTAAAGCCGAAGGTCGCCGCGAAGAAGCAGAGCAATTAGCTCAAGCGATCCTGAAAACAGAACCCAAAAACAGCCGTGCCCACATCCTCCTCGGCGATTTGTATCGTGGGGAGCGGAAATATTCAATGGCCGCATCTTCTTATAGAGCCGCGCGCGCTTCAGGCGGAGAATTTGACTCGGTTCGCTTTGGGTTGGATGAACTCGAAAAAGTGCAAGAACCACAACTCACTCTCGCTTTTTACACGTTTGATACGACCGACGACTTTCGCCAAACCGGAATTTTCACTCACACCCTCGTTCCCATTGGTCCCGTTCGGACGTGGCTGGATGCGAATCAACTTTTCTTCAAGCAACATCCAGGAGACAGTGTGGATCGCTTCGAAACCGGAATTGGCGCGGACTACCTGATTAATCCTAAACTCACAATTGTGGGCGGGGTTGATTACTTCAAGGCCGAAAGGCAGGGCGGCGAGTTTGGTGGAAATATTGCGCTTTACGTTGCGCCCGTCTCCGCAGTGGATTTTTGGGGGTCGGTTTATTTGAACCGACCAGTCAATGATAGTATTGTCACCGTTCGCGAAGCTTTCACTCAAGACATTTTCGCCAGCGGAATCAATGGCCGCTTCACGCCCGAGTTTTCCGCCAATTTACGAGCGAGCCTATCCCGATATTCTGACGGCAACGATCGTCGCAACCTGGTCGCGGGACTTTCGTATCTCGTTCATAAGAAGACCGCAGCCTACGCGAGGCTGGAATATGAGTGGCTTGATTTTACCCGTCAACGTTCCGCCTATTCATCTCCGGCCAATTACAATCTTATTCGCCCGATGTTGCAGTGGTCTCCGCAAATCACGCCCTGGCTCAGTTTGGAAGTTCGTGGAGAAGTTCCCTATGTCGTGGACGCGCACAGATGGGGACATGGAATCACCATTGGGCCGAAAGTCCATCTCTTTGATCGAATGGATCTTGGTTTTTCGTATCTAAACTATAAAATTCCGGGCGGCCAATCGACGTGGTCCGGCAATGGTTTCAAGGTGGACTTTTCCTACCGATTTTGACCGGTGGGGCGTAATAAATGGTTCACGCGGAATATGTCGCTCACCGTGCACCGCTCTTGAGCATCAAGGAGACCGAAACTCAAGGAGTCGTCAACTTTTTTTCCAGGATTTCGCCGATGAGATTGGGATTCGCTTTGCCTTTGCTCAATTTCATCACCTGACCTTTGAGAAAATTCAATGCCGCCGGTTTGCCCGCGCGAAAATCTTCCGCGCTCTTGGGATTCGCGGCAATCGCGTCATCGCAGAATTTTTCAATTGCGCCGGTATCGCTCACTTGCGCCAAACCTTTTTTATCAACAATCTGGGTCGGCGCTTCGCCGCTGGAGAACATTTCTCCAAAAACATCCTGCGCGATTTTGCTGCTGATTTTTCCGCTGTCCACCAGCGACGCCAGTTCCAGAATGTTCTCCGGCTTGAACTTTAATTCTTCGAGCGAGGTTTGGGTTTCAGAAATCTTGGCGCGCAGATTATTAATGACCCAATTCGCAATGGCTTTTGGATTCTTCGATTGCGTCGCGATTTGCTCGAAATATTTTCCGAGCGGCACATCGTTCACAAAAGTTTCTGCATCTGGCGCAGGCAATTGGTAGTTCGTGATGAAGCGCTGTTTCTTGGCGAAAGGGAGTTCGACCACACGCGCTGAAACTTCTTCCAGCCAGCGATCGGTCGGCTCGAACGGCATCAAATCCGGCTCGGGAAAATAGCGGTAATCATGCGCCATTTCTTTGCTGCGCATCGTTTCCGTAATTCCCGCCCCATCATCCCACCGCCGTGTTTCCTGCGAAAGCTTTCCCCCTTTCGTAAGAACTTCAATCTGGCGCGGAATTTCGTAATCCAACGCCCGCCGCGCGCCGCTGAAACTATTCATGTTTTTAATTTCAATCTTCGCGCCGAGTTCCTTTTGACCGCGCGGCCGCACGCTCACGTTCACGTCGCAACGCACCATTCCTTTTTCCATGTCGCAATCGCTAATGCCGCCGTAAATCAAAATATCTTTGAGCGCGTTGAGATAAGCGTAGGCCATGTCCGCGCTGGTTATGTCCGGTTCGGAAACAATTTCCAGCAGCGGAACTCCGGCGCGATTGAAATCCACGCCGCTATTGCGCTCGAAATGAATGTTTTTTCCGACATCTTCTTCGAGATGCGCGCGCGTGATGCGAACGCGCGAAATGGCACCTTGAAATTCAAAATCAACGTAGCCGTTCGCGGTCGAAGGTTTGTCATATTGTGTGACCTGATAATTTTTTGCGGCGTCGGGATAAAAATAATTTTTCCGATCAAACTTTGCGTAACGTGGAATCGAGCAGTTCAAGAGAAAGCCGGTGAGCACAGTGAGTCGGAGCGCTTCTTCATTTGCCACCGGCAAGACGCCGGGCATTCCAAGGCACACCGGACAGACACTTGTGTTCGGTTCTTCTCCAAAAGAGTTGGCGCAACCGCACCAGATTTTTGATTTCGTTTTTAGTTGGACGTGCGTTTCCAACCCGATGACTAATTCGTATTCCATAGCTCGCAAACTACTGCCACAGATCCGCGCTGATGAACATAGATTTTTAGAGCTGTCGATGCTTCGGTTATTTCCCAAAATAAGGAAACTTGTCCCAACGATCGTCGTCGGAAAGCGCGCGCGGGTCGCCGGTTTCGCGCATCCCTTTATCCAATTCGGCGCGAAGGTTCTTTTTAGATCGGGCAAATTCGGGCTGGTTGACGACGTTAACAATCTCATGCGGGTCATGCGCCAAATCGTAAAGTTCTTCGGCAGGACGTTTCCCAAAACATATTTGGAAAAACTTTTTTATCTCCGGCTTTTCGCGAGTATCCAAAAATCAAATTTCGGAGTCGTTCGTGCAAACTATTTCAACAACTGTTTCAATCGGGGAAATTTTTTCATCTTGGATCGCCATTTATATTCGAACTTTCGACTCTGCGAAAGCAACGGTTCAAATCCAAGGTATCGATACTGAAATAGTAACCAAGATAGTTAGGGCTAGCTCGCTCGCCGACCGGAACAATTCTGTCATGCATTAAGTCGTAATTCACAGGAGCGCAATAAACACTAAGAGGTTTTTGCTCGGAGAGCTCAGAAACACGAACGCGCTCGCCTCTTGGAAGCATTGCCTGTCCACCGCCAGTAAATGGTGCCAAGTGAGTGGTTAAGTAGTCAATTTCGCAGTCTTGAAGGGCCTCGTAAATGTCGCCCTCGACGGGGTAACGGATGTTTAATGGCATCCGTTTTTTCTCGTATGCCTTAGCCAATTCTATATCTTCGCGGCTAATTTCAGAGCGCTTGCCCGCCTCGAACTCATCTGTCAAATCCCGACCTGTCTTTCGCCAGAATAACTTTTTGATAATTCGCATTGAATAATACAATTTTCGTAGCCGCTCCCGACGACTACTTCAACAACTGTTTCAATTTGGTGGAATCGCGCGTCGGTGCCTGGCAAGCGGTGCCGGTGCAGAGATAAACCAGCGGCGAATCTTTCGTCGGCAGCGTTTTCGCAAAGGGCTCGACCGAACCGACATTTCCTAGAACCACTTTGTTCGGTTGATAAACAGAATAGATTGCGCGCAATAATGTTTTCGTCATTGCGTCGTTTGTGTCGCCGACGACAACCGCGCGTTTCGGTTCTTCAAGAAAATAGTCGAGTGCGAGCAAAGCGTAAGGCACGGCTTGCGGCAATTTTTGCAAACGATCGGCGAGAAGGCGCAAAGTTTTCTCCGCCGCCGTTTTGAATTCTGCGCGGTCGGTGATCGCGCCGAGTTTCAGCAACGCAAGAGTAGCGACGGAATTTCCCGAAGGCTCCGCGCCGTCGTAATCTTCTTTGACGCGCAGAATCAAATCTTTGGAACCCGCCGCGCTTTGATAAAAGCCACCTTCCTGCGAATCATAAAATTTCGCGACCATCGTTTCCGTCAACGCGAGCGCAAAATCCAGATGCTTTGGTTCCAGCGTCGCTTCATACAAATCGATCACGCCTGCGAGCAAATCGGAATACGCGTCGAGCAACTGAACGGAATCGCGTTCGCCGTCGCGCCAACGGTGATAAAGCGTTTTCGTTTTTGCGTCCCAAAGTTTGCTTTGCAGAAAGGCGAGGTTCTTTTCAGCAGCGGCGCGATACGTTTCATCGCCGAGAATCGCGTAGGCCCGTGCAATCGCTCCGAGCATCATTCCGTTCCACGACGCTAAAATTTTGTCGTCGAGATGCGGGCGAACGCGTTTGGCGCGAGCATCAAACATTTTCTTTTTTGCAGAAGCGAGAAGCGGTTTGTCGGCATCTGCCAGATCAGGTTGCACAATGCTGAGAACGTTTTGGTTTGGCAGCGGATTCGGATCGCTGTGGTCAACAAAGTTTCCTTCCTCAGTAATTCCGAAATATTTTACGGCGACGTTGAACTCCTCAACCGTGAGCAGTTTTGATAATTCCGCTTTCGTCCAGCAGTAGAATTTTCCTTCTTTGCCTTCACTGTCGGCATCTTCGGCGGAGAAAAATCCACCGTCAGGATTCGTCATGTCGCGGATTATGTAAGTAATAATGTCGCGGGCCACGTCGGAATATTTTTTTTCGCCCCTGACTAGAAAGGCATCGAGATACAAATTCACGAGTTGCGCATTGTCGTAGAGCATTTTCTCGAAATGCGGAACCAACCATTCTGCATCGACGGAATAACGCGCAAATCCGCCGCCGAGTTGATCGTTCATTCCGCCCGCCGCCATTTTGTCGCAAGTATTTAAGACCATTTGCACCGCTTCGTCGTCGTGCAAACGAACGCCCGTGCGCAGGACGAATGCCGGTTGGCTTGGCCGTGGAAATTTCGGCGCGCCACCGAAACCGCCATTCGTCGGATCGTATTCCGCTTTGAATTGCGACGCCGCGTTGTAAAGAATCGCCGGAGATAAAATGACGTTGCTATTGGTTTGTTGCGACGTAAACGAATCCAATTTTTGATGCATGTCCTCGGCGGAAGCGGTCACGTCGGCGCGCCGCGTTTTCCAAACTTCGGAAATTTGCTGGAGCAATTGGAGAAAACTGGGGCGACCGTATTTCGCTTCCGGCGGAAAATAAGTTCCGGCGAAAAACGGTTTCAAATCGGGCGTGAGAAAACAATTGAGCGGCCAACCGCCTTGACCGGTCATCGCCTGCGCGGCGGTCATGTAAATTTTATCCACGTCCGGCCGTTCCTCGCGATCGACCTTGATGCTGACAAAATGTTCGTTGAGAAATTTTGCGATGTCCTCTTTTTCAAAAGATTCGCGCTCCATCACGTGACACCAATGGCAAGTCGAGTAGCCGATGCTCAAAAAAATCGGTTTATTTTCCGCGCGCGCTTTGGCAAAGGCTTCGTCACCCCACGCAAACCAATCGACGGGATTGTGCGCGTGTTGCAAAAGGTAAGGTGATTTCTCGCGGGCGAGCCGGTTGGTGTGGGAGTGAGTTGGAGAAGTTGTAGGCACGGTAATTTTCTTTTCTTTTTGGTCTGCACAGCCGACGGCGATCAACAAACTTGCGAGCGCACCAATTGTTTTCGGACTGAGAAACACAATCGCACGATACTGTGAATTTCGGGCAAGGGAAGATCGGCGGCGTGTTCTGGTTTTGGAAAATAACTTTGAAGTTCGAACCTCGAACTTTAACGTCTTCGCCATGTTGCAGGAAAAGACATGGAAAACGGAATCGGTCTTGCGCTTGCTCATGGCGGTTTTCGGGAGTTGGTCGGCTGGACTTCTACTGGCGGGGTTGCTCGTGAAATTTAATCCGCAATGGTCGGACGAACGCATCAAACTTCTCAGCATGGTGATTGTGACGAGCGCCTTTCATGGCGCGGCCTTGCTCTGGATAAATTTATTTTTGCGCCAGGAAAAGATTTCCTGGTCAGAAGCGTTCGGATTCAAAACGGTTTTTGGAATTCGACGGGCGCTTCTTGCCATCATCGCCGCCCTGCTGGTTTTGCCTGTGGCGTGGGGTTTGCAGCAACTTTCTGCCAAAGCCATGACGGCGCTGCATCGCATTCCCGAGTCCCAACAAGCTGTGCAAATTTTACAACAAGGCGGAATGTCTCTGTTTCAACAAATTTTTTTGGGCGTGGTGACTATCGTCGGCGCACCGGTGGTGGAAGAATTGCTTTTTCGGGGGATTCTTTATCCGACGATCAAGCGGAGCGGTTTCCCGAAATTAGCACTCTGCGGAACTTCGATTTTATTTGCCGCCACGCATCAGAACCTGCCTGCCTTTCTGCCGCTGGTTTTTTTCGCAATGATTTTGACATTGCTATACGAAGAGACAAACAACCTGCTGGCACCGATCATCGCGCACAGCACTTTCAATACGATTAATTTTATCATGCTGCTCTTTGCTAAAAAATTTACCAACCTCTGACGTGAACGAGTTCGAGTTAATTTCTCAATTGATCCGCGACCTGCCGCAAAACAAATCCGTCATTGTTGGCGCAGGGGATGATTGCGCGGTGCTCGACCTGGGAATTCCGCAGACATGGATTTTGTTCAAGGCCGATGCGGTGGTGGAAGGAATCCATTTTTTGGCAACAACTCCGCCGGAAAAAATCGGACGCAAGGCGATAGCACGCTGTTTGAGCGACGTGGCGGCAATGGCGGGAGAACCGACGGCGGCTCTGGTGACGTTGGCTCTGCCAAAAACATTTGAGGCGGCCTTTGTGAAAAAAATTTATGAAGGGTTGAATGAGATCGCGGGCAAATACGAAGTTGCCGTTGTCGGCGGCGAAACGACCACGAATCCCGAGCGGATTTTGATTTCCATCGCGCTGATGGGAACGGTTGCGAAAGACAAAGCCGTTCTTCGTAAGGGCGCAAAATCCGGCGACGCGATTTTTGTCACGGGAGAATTGGGCGGTTCCATGGCTGAAAAACATTTGGAGTTCGACCCACGGTTGAACGAGGCGCGCTGGTTGGCGGAAAAATTTTTGATCCACTCCATGATCGATGTCAGTGACGGATTGGCGAGCGATTTACGGCACCTGCTCGAGGCTGGAAACGTGGGCGCGGAATTGCACGCTTCTGCCATTCCCATCAGCCGTGCCGCAAAATTGCAGGCGCGCGCCGAATCTTCCGCCAAACCGCCCTTGCTCGCCGCGTTGACGGACGGGGAAGATTTCGAATTGCTTTTCACAGTTGCAAGCAGTGACGCCGTTTCGCTTTTGGATGCCTGGAAAATTCGCTTCCCAAGCGTGCGTCTCAGTTGCATAGGAAAAATTACCGACAAACCCGGTCTGCAAATCCGCGATGAACGCGGGCTGCGACCGTTGAGTTCTCATGGCTACGTTCATTTCGCGTAACGCTGCCGAGACGCAATCGCTCGGCGAGGAATGGGGTCGAGCCGCTCAAGCGGGTTGGATCATTGGACTTTCGGGTGATTTGGGCGCCGGTAAAACTGAGTTGATTAAAGGTCTGGCAAAGGGATTAGGGATTACCGATCGAATTCATTCTCCCACGTTTGCGTTGGTCAACGAATACAGCGGCGGGCGGTTGCCGCTGTTTCATCTGGATTTGTATCGGCTGGAATCTCGCGAGCAAATCGTGGGTGCTGGATTAGATCAATATTTTCTTCGGGGAGATGGAGTTGCCGTGGTGGAATGGATGGAGCGGTGGGGCGTTTCAGATTTTCGAACCTCACGCAGGCCGACGGCAAATTTTTTTCGGGACGTGAGAATTGAGGTTCTCAACGAAAACGAGCGACGAATTATTTATGAAGATTTTGGCGGTTGAATTTTCCTCGGAACAACGAAGTATCGCGCTTGTTGAACAACAGCCGGACGGGCGAGGACGCGTCTGTGGCTTCGCTGAAGAAAAAGGGGGGCGCACGTCCCACGCGATTCACTTGGTGGAGAGGGTATTGCAGCAGGCAGGAGTCCAACGCGAAGAAATTGGCTCTCTCGCGGTCGGTTTAGGGCCTGGTTCCTATACTGGAATTCGCGCGGCCATCGCCTTGGCCCAAGGCTGGCAATTGGCGCAATCTATAAAACTTCTAGGCATCAGCAGTATGGATTGTCTGGCGGAAGAGTCGCGAACCAGCGGTCTGACAGACCCTGTTCAAGTCATTGTGGATGCTCAACGGAATGAGTTTTATCTGGCGGGATATAGATTGGAAAAAACCGGCGCCTCATTGGTGGAATCACTTCACATCACTGGCTTTGACGCAGTGCAACGAAGGATTGACGCGGGAGAATATTTTATCGGGCCAGATGCACGAAGTTTTTTCAGTAGCGCCCACGATCTCTACCCGACTGCGGCAACCCTCGGCAAACTTGCGTGCGGAAAAAGTGACTATGTTGCAGGCGAAAAACTCGAGCCAATTTATCTCCGGCCTATCAATTTCGTGGAGGCGCCACCATCTCGAATTATATCAGACTAAGAGCCTGTTTCAAAAGTAGCGGCGGGCATCCGTGCCTGCCGTAAAGGATGGCATCTTGCCGCCCGGAAAAAAAAGCCGGAACATTCGGTAAGCTCTGTTTTTACCGGGATGTTTTGGGTTGCGACGCTTTTTCCGCCGGGCTGGAAGCCCGACTCCACGTCAGCCAGGATGGCTGACTTTACAATTTCCATGCAGAATCTAAGACCGATGCGAACGGGCTAGGCCTTTTTAACCAGCACTGCTTTGTTCTTCTTCAAATAGTCCTGGACGGTACCAATTCCGCCGAGACTAATCGGCACGCGCTTTTGATTTTGGTAGAGCCGGTAGTGAGTCAGAGTTTTACCGACGTCCATGATTTCGACATGGACGTCCTTCATTTTCCAAAGTTGACCTTTGACCAAAGGCTCGATTCTACTTTTTACCTTCATAGTTATCCTCTGCGCCCGGAACAATACTAAAAGTTGGTGTTTTAGCAATTGAATTGAGAATTTTACGCTAAAATTTTAGGAGGATTTCAGGCAAGCCGCTGATAAGGAAATCAGGTTGGCGCATTCCTTCAACCTGACGCACGATTAACCAGAAGGAGAAAAATATAATTATGAAAAAACGGATTATTTGTGTGATGGCGGTGTTGGTTGTGTTGGGTAGTCAAGGCAATCTTTTCGGAGCAAGAGTGTTGATAACCGACACACCGAAGGCTGTGCAAAAAGCGGTCAGTTCCTATCGGGATGACGTCCGACGAGTGGATGAATTCACCTATAATGGACAAAAAGTTTATGAGGTCCGGGTGGATACTCAAGGGCCGGACAAGTTACTTTATTTTTCCGATAAAGGAAGTCCGATGAAAGACAAGGCGATGGCTCTCCAACGCAAAACGGAGCGCAGTGATCTACATCTCAAGGATCTCCCCAATTCCGTGAAAAAAACGTTCAAGCAACATGCTGGCGCTGGAATTAAAATGGACGACATCGAAATGGACACGATTGATGGCCGTGCGGTGTATGACATCCAGTATTTGCGCGGTGGACGGAGCGAAAATGTTCTGATTAACAGCGATGGTTCGATTGCCCAGCCTCATCACAAAGGCCTTGCACAGCAGGATAGGACAGCCTCTCCGCGTTCTGCCGAGCATCATGACGTCGATCATAACCGTCCAGAAGGACAGCCGGTCGCCCGGTTCGAACGAGATATGTCCAAAACGTCGAAAGTAGCTTTCGACAGTGTTCCCGATGCCGTCAAACGCACTGCACGATCTGTGGTGGGCAACAACCGGGTTGAAGACGTGGATCGTGGCACCCTCGAAGGCCGCACCGTTTACGAATTAGCGTTCAAAGAAAATAAGGTTCACAACGAAGTGCGCATTGCCGAGGACGGTTCAATTGTCCAGCGCATGATTACCGGCTATGTGCCAACCACTGCTGGGCAAGTAAATGTGCCCGCCACAGGCAAAGTAACCATCGATCAGGTTCCGGCTGCTGTACGCCGCACTATTCGCTCCCAAATTGCCAACGATGAAGTCAACGACATTGACAAAATGAACGTGAACGGCAAAACCGTTTACGAAGTGGGTTTCAAACGCAAAGGGGACACTCATCAGCACGAAATGTTGATTGCTGAAGATGGAACGGTTGTGGAGGCAGCAGGTAGCAGGAAATAATTTGCGCCTTTAATGAAGCCGATGGCGAAAGCCATCGGCTTTTTTTTTGCGCACCGGAGAAAAGAAGTTGCCGCTCATTTACTGACTGCCTACTTTTTTCCCATGCCGGAAGCGATCGTTGTTCCTCCGACCGAAACAAAAGAGAATTCCTGGACGGAATATTTGGACTATCGCGAATCTGTTGGCAGCGCTGCTGATCGACGGCTTGATCCTGGGGTTGATCCGGATCCTGGAAATTTAGTTAACTCAGCCCGGTGCCAAATCCGGCCGTTGCAAATATTGCGAAGCAAAAATCCCCGTCATCAACAGCACGATTGCGCAGGTCACATAAGGGAGGGCAGGATGTTTGTCGTAAAGAGCCCCGGCGAAGATCGGCCCGATGATGCGCGCCACACTCCCGATGCTTTGCGCTACGCCCATCGTTGCGCCTTGTTCTGTGCGTAAGGTGAGATTGGAAATCATTCCGAACACGGGAGGTCTCGTCAGGCTTGAGCCAATTGCGAAAATACCCAGTCCAATCAGCAGCACAGCCCACGTTTTGGAGTAGGGCATCGCGCCAATGCCGATGGCCGCGAGAATCAAACTGATCGAAATTAATTTCGGTTCGCCCATTTTTTTCACAAGCCGACCCGTCAAGCCGCCTTGCACCAGTGCGCCGAGGAGGCCGCAATAAACGATCAGCCACATGATAATTTGCACACTTTTCTTTTGAGTCAGATCGAGTTGAAAAATATCTCTCACGAGCCAACCGACGGTGGTTTCAAAACAGGTGAAGGCAAAAGTGGCGAGGAAAAAAATACCGATCAATAAACGGAGAGCAGGTTGCCGCATCGTGTGCAGAAAATGCTCGAAGTGCGGACGTTGTTGAACGTAATGCGCCGCGGGTTGCCAGCTTTCTTTTAAAATAAACAAAGCGGAAAAAAAGTTAAGCGCACACAAAGCGGAAGCGATCCACCCGACACCGGACAAACCAAAATAGATAAGGCTCACCGCGCCCAGCGCCGGGCCGAAAATAAACCCAAGACCGAATGCCATGCCGATCAGCCCCATGCGCGCGGAACGTTTTTCCGGCGGCGTGATGTCGGCGATGTAGGCTTGCGCGACGGTGATGTTCGCGCCGCAAATTCCAGCAATCATTCGCGAGGCAAGAATAAACCAGAGTGCTTTTTCATTTTGCAGGCCGCAACCATAAGCAAAGATCGCGTAGGAAATGGAGGCGCAGGCCATGCTGCCAAGCAGCACGGGGCGGCGACCGATTCGATCCGACAACCGTCCCCAGATTGGTGAGAAAATAAATTGCATCAGGGAATAGGACGCCATGATCCCTCCAATCACGAAACCCGACGCGCCGAAATTTTTGCTGAAAATTGGCAGGAGCGGCAAAATCAGCCCGAAGCCGACCAGATCAATGAAGACGGTTAGGAAAATTATGAGAAGGGAAGGTTTTTTCATGAACAACAAAGCAAGGTTGTAAACGCAGACGACGAGTTTCGCCAGATATTTTACCGAGAACGACTCGAATGCGTCTCATTCGTTTTCGGCGAACGTTGCATGAATACATCCACTTGTTGACCGACATACAGCGGCGAGGCCGGGCGATCGAGTTGGAAAATAATTTGCAAAACCCGCGTGTCCACTCGTTCCGCGCTGTCTCCTGTGAGTGAACGTTTCGGAATGACGAATGGCTCGATTCGCACGAAACGCAACGGCAGCGGATTTTTCGTATCGCCTTTGATGTAGGCGACGGCAGGTTGGTTGGGCGAAACCAATCCGGCATTTTGTTCATCGACATCGGCGCGAATTTGCAGCGTGTTCACATCGCCCAGAATCATCATCGGCTCATTTCCATTTAGAGTGGCGAATTCGCCCGCGCGGACATTCACTTGCAAAACCACCCCGGCACGAGGCGCGCGCACCGTCAGAATATCCAGTTCCACCGCGGCTTGTTGCAACTGACTTTGCGCGGCTTTGATGTCTGCCTCCACTTTGGCGACGCGAGCGCGGCTGGCTTGAAGCGAAAAATCTTTTCGCTTGAGTTCGTCGTCGCTGGCAATTTTTTCGGTGGCCAATTTTGCAACGCGATTGAACTGGTCGGAGGCGTCATCGGCCAAAATTTTTTCCATGGCGAGCGTCGCTTCCAAAACTTTGATTTGTGTTTCCGTGGTGGCGAACCTGGCACGCGCTTCTCGATCATCGAATAAAAGCAGCGCGTCGCCTGTTTTTACTTCTGAACCGATCTGCGCGAGAACTTTTTGCACGAGACCCGCTCTGCTGGCACCGATTTTCACGTTCTCTTTTGTCGCTTCAATAATGCCGGTGGCGGCAACGGAATCTTTGTAAGGCGAACGAGACGGTTCGACGAGGGGCGCGGGAGGAGGCGGTCGATAACGCAATTTTTTAACCATGAAAAAACAGGCGATCAACCCCACGATGGCGAGATAAAAGCTGAGGCGTTTAAAAAGCATAAATTATTTTAATCAGGCGCGGCGTGAGAAAAGTGTTGCCGGGGTTTCAGGTTCATTTGTGGCTCAATCCTTCGCGAGCATCGTGAACGCGGCTGACGCGGCCATCTTCCATTTCCGTCATGCGGTCGGCGAATTCAAAAATACGATTGTCGTGCGTCACCACAATTACACACCGTCCCGGCGCGCGCGCCACGTCTCGAAGTAACTCCATAATTTTGTGGCCCGTGTCTTTGTCGAGCGCGGAAGTGGGTTCGTCGCAGATAATTAATTTCGGCTCATGCACGAGTGCGCGAGCTATGGCCACGCGTTGCTGTTGCCCGCCGGAAAGAATCGTGGGAAACTCGCGACCGCGTCCGCCCAGCCCCACCAGGTCCAAAACTTCTTCGGATTTTTTTTCAGCGCGCGCGCGGCTGACTCCGTTGATGAGCAGCGGCACGCTCACATTTTCGATGCAGGAGAGGGTTGGGATCAAATTGAACTGCTGAAAAATGAAACCAATATTGCGTCCCCGAAAATTGGTAATCGCGCTTTTGTTCATCTCGTGCAGACGCGCATCGAAAACGTCCACTTCGCCTTCGTCAAATTCCAGTGTGCCGGCAATGATGCTGAGGAGAGTGGTTTTCCCGCAGCCAGAGGGTCCAACGATCAGGAGTAATTCGCCTTCGCGCGCGTCGAAGTTGACTTGTTTAAGAGCGTGGGTTTTGGCTTCGCCGCTGCCAAAAGTTTTGCTGACGTTGCGCACATGAGCGGCAAAACCATTGCTCGAATTGTTAATTTCGGAATTCAAGAAATTTAGCCTCGGAACACAATAGCTGCTTCGAGCTGGCGGACTTTACGAATCCCGAGCAGCGCGGCGAAAGCGCAAATCAGCATTATCACGACCAGTGTAAAAAGCGGGAGTTGGTAAGGGAGGGAAAAAGGCGGCATACCTTTTTTCAAAACGGCGGCTCCAAATAAAACTGTTAAACCGATTCCCATTCCGTAACCAATCAAGCCAACCGTGAAGGATTGCAACAAAACCATTCGCGCCAGCAATCCATCGCTCGCGCCCATCGCTTTGAGCGCGCCGATGTTGCGCAGATTTTCCAGGATGAACGAATAGAA
>JBDSYB010000070.1:0-5806 GCA_039925885.1 Verrucomicrobiota bacterium | reverse complement strand
GATAGTTTTCCAGAACGCTGTTCTCTCGCGCCAGAGAGTAAATCTTTTCACCGAGAAATCCGTGAAATTTTTCACGGCCATCGCCAACATAAATACCGAGTACTTTTCACCGTGAACGCGGATCAGGATCATGTTCTTCACGTCCGCCACGGTGCGCGGCTCGCGTTGAGCGAAACGGAATCTGCCGAGGAATAAATTTGCCATTCTGTTTGAGCGAATAAATTCTGCGCAGGTCGCAAAACAAATTTTTCCAAAATGAAACGCACAAAATCGCTCGCTCTCGTTCTTTCCACCGTTTTCGTTTTCCAATTGCACGGACAAATCAGCGCCCTCAAAGTTCCCGAAGGTTTTTCCGTCGAACGCATTGCCGGTTCGCCGTTGGTCGAGCATCCGATGTTGGCGAACTTCGATGATCGCGGGCGTTTGTTCGTCGCGGATTCTTCGGGAACAAATCTGCCGGGCGAAGAACTTCTGAAAAATCCGCCGCACTCGATTCGCATGTTGGAAGACACGAATCACGACGGCATTTTCGACACCAGCATCGTCTTCGCCGACAAAATGGTCATCCCGCAAGGCGTCGTCTGGCACAACGGCTCGGTCTATGTTTCGTCGCCGCCGAATTTCTGGCGATTGCAGGACACCAACGGCGATGGCGTTGCGGACAAGCGCGAAATTTTGGCGAGCGGTTTTGCGCTCACCGGCATTTCGGATGACATGCACGGCGCGAGTCTTGGACCGGATGGAAGAATTTATTGGTTCGCCGGTCGTCTCCCGCACGAAATAAAAAATCGCGACGGCGCGCTGCTGCACCAAGGTCGTTCGCCGCTGATGTTGCGCTGCAAACCGGACGGCTCCGAACTCGAAATCGTTTCCGGCGCGCACGGCAATTGTGTCGGCGCGGCGTTCACGCTCGAAGGCGAACCGTTTGCCTGCGGAACTTTTTTTGCGCCGCCCGCGATGGGCGCAGGATTGCGCGATGCGATTATTCACGTCGTGGAAGGCGCGGAATATCCGGTGCTCGACATGGTGTTGCACGAACACAAACGCACCGGCGAATTGATGCCGCCGCTGACGCATCTCGGCGTCGCCGCCGCTTCGGGACTCGCCATTTATCGCGGCGAAAATTTTGGAACAAATTTCACCGGCGATTTATTTTCTGCGCTGTTCAACATGCACAAGGTGATTCGTCACGTGATGGAACGCGACGGTGCGACGTTCAAATGTCGCAATGAAGATTTTCTGACGACGACGAATTCCGATTTTCATCCGACTGACGTGCTCGAAGATGCGGACGGCAGTTTGCTCGTCGTGGACACGGGCGGTTGGTTCCTCATCGGCTGCCCTACTTCACAAATCGCCAAGCCTGATGTCAAAGGCGCGATCTACCGCATCCGTCGGAATGGTGCGCCGCGCGTTGCTGATGCGCGTGGGCTGAAAATAAAATGGAACTCGCGCAAGCCCGCTGAACTCGCCGCGTTGTTGAGCGATGCGCGTTTTGCCGTGCGCGACCACGCAATTCAGCAACTCGCGAACCTCGGAAATAATTCCATTGCCACGCTGTCAAAACTTTTGAACGAAAGCAAATCCGTCGAAGCCGCGCGCAATTCAATCTGGACATTGACGCGCATCGAAACCAAAGAAGCTCGCGAGGCCGCGCGTCTCGGCCTCGCTCACAAAAGTGCCAGCGTGCGCCAGGCCGCTGCGCGTTCTGTCGGACTGCATCGCGATGCGGAAGCGTTGCCGCGCTTGATGGAAATTGTTCGCACGGACACACCGCCGAATCGCCGCGAAGCCGCCACCGCGCTGGGACGGATTCGTCGCGTCGAGGCCGTGCCCGCGCTGCTCGATGGATTGCGCGCCGTCACCGACAGATTTCTGGAACACGCTTTAATTTTTTCGCTGATTCAAATCAATGACCGCGCCGCCACGTTGCGCGGCTTGAGCGACACCAATTCCGCCGTGCGGCGCGGCGCGCTCATCGCACTCGACCAGATGGATGCGGGAAATCTGACGCCGGAAATGGTCGTGCCGTTTTTGAATCCGGCGGATGCGTTGCTGCAAGAAACCGCGCTGTGGGTCGTCGCGCATCATCCCGATTGGGGCGGCGCGATGCTCGGTTTTTTTCAACATGAATTGCCGCGCGAAAATTTGAACGAGAAACAACGCGACGATTTGAAACAGCAATTGCTCGCGTTCGCCAAAGACGCCGCCATCCAGCAACTCATCGCCAACAATTTGCGTGACGAAAAAATTCATGAGACCACGCGCTTGATGCTTTTGGAAACCATCGCGCAATCGCCGCTGAATAAATTGCCCGCGATTTGGGGCGAGGCTTTGAGTTCAACATTGACCAACGCAAACGAACCCACTGTCCGGCAAACCATCGCCACGATTCGCAGCGTTCCTCGCTCCGACAACGCGACAAATCTGGAAAATGCGTTGTTGAAAATCGCGTTGAATATTTCTAATTCGTCCGCGCTGCGCGCCGAATCACTTGCCGCCGCCGCGCCGCGAGTTGTCGAATTGAACCAGCCGCTTGTGGAGTTTTTGCTTACGTGTCTTGGAAAAGAAAAGCCATCGCTCCTGCGCATAACCGCAGCCGAAGCGTTGAGCAAAGCACCGCTCAACCGTTCACAATTACTCGCGTTGACTCGCGTGCTGCCGACGGCGGGCGCGATTGAAATGACGAAACTTCTCACGGCATTTTCTAAATCTGCGGATGGCGAAGTTGGAACAAATCTTCTCGCGGTGCTCAATCAATCCGCCAACCTGTCCAGCCTGCGCGCCGACACGCTGCGCAAAACTTTGCAAAAATATCCGCCGGAAATTCAACAAGCCGCCGAGCCATTGTTGAAGAAAATTTCCGTGGATACTGAAAAACAAAAACAACGACTCGACGAATTGAAACCAGTTCTGGCCGGTGGCGACATCCAGCGCGGGCGTGAAATATTTTTCGGCAACAAAGCTTCGTGTTCCACCTGTCATTCGGTGCAAGGCGCTGGTGGACACGTCGGCCCCGACCTTTCCAAAATTGCCGCCATTCGCGCCGGTCCCGATTTGCTCGAAGCGATTATTTTTCCGAGCGCCAGTTTCGCGCGCGGTTTTGAGTCGTTTCTGATCACGACAACGGACGATGAAATTCAATCCGGCATCATCGGACGCGAAACCGCCGAGGCGATATATTTGTATGGCGCTGGGCGAATTGAAACGCGCATTCCGCGCTCGAGTATCAAAGAAATCAAACAAGGAGCCGTCTCGATTATGCCCGAAGGCTTGGACGCGCAATTGAACCGTCAGGAATTGGGCGATCTGATTAAATTTTTACTTTCGTTGAAATGAAGCAGCGGTCCTCGGGGACGTTTCGCTTCGTGCGTGGCGAATGACCGTTCACTTAAACTGAAACGCAAACAGTTTGGCGTTCTTGAAATAGATTTTCACACGCAGCGGTTTGCTCGTCAGCGCTTTGACACTCGAATTTCCTTTCCACGAAATTTTCTGGTTGGAACCGGTCGTCGAGATGACATCGCTGTCAGCGAAGGTGTAGCCTTTGATGGGATTGAGTCGGCCATCGAGCAATTCGACGCGCACGTCGCACGGTTCGGACGCGACATCCTTGAAGGCGGCTTTCATGCTCAAATACAACGCGTCGCCCGCAACGGTCAACGAGCGGGTCGTCACCACGCTGTATTCAAGTCGCGCGCCATCGAAGGAAATAAATCCGTCCAGCGGCAGTTTCGCGAGTCCGATGCCCGCGTTGCCTTTTTCCATCGAGACCAACTGCTCATTAGAACGCCAGTCCGAACCGGTGTAAAAGCAGAGAATTTCTCCGTTGTGAATGATGGGTGGAGCGTCGCAATAAACGACCGCTGAATCAAACGCCCCGTTGCTGCCCAGCGAAATCACCGGCTGGCGATAGTCGCGGTTGTAATGAACGCCATCGCGGCTGAAAACAAAGTGAGGCACGACGGTCATGTTGGCGGTGGAAAAATTCCAAAGCAGTCCCAGATACCAGCCTTCGTGAAATGTGACCGGCAACGTGTAAAATTCCGTGTCTGGAAAGTCTTTGTTATCCGCGACGATGATGGTTTCTGGTTCAGTCCAGGTAATCATATCGGGACTCTCGGCCCGCCCGATGGATCGTCGCTTGTAGGCTGAATTCATGTGGAGATTATTTTCCATGTGGACGGCGTAGGTTTTCCGAATCGGATCCCAGCCAATGAAGTCAGTGGGACCCCATCGTCCTACATGCTCGCCCATGTTGATGGTGGGATTTTTCTCGTATGCGATCCAATTGTAGCAATCCGCCGAATAGTAATATGAAAACGTCATCCCCGGTTGATCAACTTCACCTTTGCGGATATGGGCTTTGTAACGTCGAGCCGGATCGGGATCATGCAAGTCCTGAAAGAGATAGGCCATGTGCTTTTCGGGCGAAATGATGTTGTTCGAAGTCGAACCTTCAAACGTGACGAACCCAAGCGACGGTTTCTCCCAATGAATTCCATCCGCTGAAAACGCTTCGCAAAGATTGCCCGCGCCGCCGTCATTCTCGACAATCTGCCCCTGCGCATTTCGGGTCGCGGTGGGCGCACCGCCGGTGGTGTAACGCATCCGAAACTTGCCGAGCTTTTGATCGAAGAAGACCCACGCGATCCACATCACTGGATGTTCCCACGGCTTGTCCGCTTTGATAATCGGATTGGGCGTCACCTTCACGGCGGGATTGAGACGTCGCATGGTGTTCTGCGTGGTCTCGATAATGGAATCGTCGAAGAAGAACTGGCGTTGCGAACCAATGGGCAGCAAGCCAGCCGATACAGGTAAAGCAGGGAGGAGCGCCAATAAGATAAGTGTTCGGAAATTAAGCATGTTAAAATTTGGATTGCTGCTTTGTAACGCACAATGACCCATGAAACATCCATGAAACTGTTTCCGCTTCTTATTCTCCTCTTCGGCCTCGCCGCCGCCCGCGCCGCGGAGACGCGCCCTAACATCCTCTGGATCATCGCCGAGGATCTCGGCCCGGAGGCGTTGAGCAGTTTCGGCGCGCCGGAGGCGAAGACGCCGGTGCTCGACCAGTTCGCCCGCGACGGCATGCGCTACACGCGCGCTTACACCACCGGACCGGTGTGTTCGGTGAGCCGCAGCGCCATCATCACCGGCATGTATGCGACGACGATCGGCGCGCACCAGCATCGCACGGAAAACAAAGTGCCGCTGCCGGCGGGCGTGCGTCCTTTGCCCGCGCGGTTGCGCGAGGCGGGTTACTTCACGGCGCTGGTCGAGACGTTTCCCGCCCGCGTGGGGCTGCGCGGCGCGAATCATCTGGATTGGAATTTCACCACCGAAGGAGCGCCGTTCGAGGGGCGCGACTGGTCGGAGTTGAAGGCGCATCAGCCGTTCTACGCGCAGGTGAATTTCGGCGAGACACACCGCCCCTATCACGCGCCTGCCGGGGCCGACCTGGCGAAGGTCGCGCTGCCGCCATATTACCCGGACCATCCCGTCGCGCGCCAGGACTGGGCCAAATATCTCGACTCCGCGCGCGAACTGGATCGCAAAGTCGGGCGCGTCCTCGCGCAACTCACCGCCGACGGACTCGCGGAAAACACCATCGTGGTTTTCATGGCCGACCACGGGCAGTCGATGGTGCGCGGCAAACAATTCCTCTACGAAGAAGGATTGCACATTCCGCTCATCATCCGCTGGCCGCGCAGCGTGCCTGCACCCGAGGGATTCCAGCCCGGCCGCGACGACCCGCGCCTCATCGAGGCGATCGATCTCACCGCGTCCACCCTTGCCTGGG
>JBDSYB010000069.1:0-34626 GCA_039925885.1 Verrucomicrobiota bacterium | reverse complement strand
CGGGCAAGCTTGTTGTGTTTCTGCAATTGTTCGCGGGAAAAATCCCAGTGCGCGTAGAGCCAGAGCGGGTCGCGCGCGGTGAGCAAAAGTTTTTGGGTGCCGTAGGCTTCGGGCAATTCGGATTCGTCGAGAAATAATTCGGCGGGAGCGCCGGGACCCAGGGCGTAGCGTTGGCCGGGGCCGCTGGGCGAGGAAACTGCTGGCGCGTCCCCTTCGAGCAAAAAGGGTGGGATTTCGACGGCAACTTTGCGAACGGTGCGAACCGCTTTTTTAACGGCGGGCGCGTTTGCCTGGATGGCAGCTTTAATTTTTTTTGCAGCGCGAACGGTTTGTTTCGCGGCGTTTTTCACAATCTCGGACACTGCTTGAACGACGGGCAAAGGTTCTTCTATCCGCGTTCTTTTGGAGCCAGAGGGCTGCGGGATCGGCGCTACTTCGACTGGAGGCGCTGCCATTTTTTTTGCAGACGCTGCACTGCTTTTTTTCTCCGGCAAAGAACTGGGCTTGGATGATATTTTCTTTTTTTCTGGTTTCATAATTTCGACCGCTGGGGGATGAGGCGCGACCGGGTGGAAGCTAAGTCAATATGGAACAGACAGGCAATAATTTTCAAAGCTTGCCAAAACTTCGCTTGATGGGTTTAATCTCGCCGCCGCGGGTCATGAGTGTTGCCACCGAAACTAAACTAAAAAGATCTTCCCGCCTTATTTTTGTGGTGGACGATAACCGCGAACTCACTGAAATGGCGGAGATGGTTTTGAGGGCAGAGGGTTACAAGTGCCAGGCATTTTGCGACCCGAAAGACGTTGTGGAAATTTTTCGCTCCAGCAGCATCCGCCCGGATTTGCTTTTAACCGACTACGACATGGGATCCATGAACGGTTTGGAATTAATCGATCATTGCCGCGCGGCGTCCCCCAAATTGAAGACATTATTATTGAGCGGCACTATCGAGGAAAAAACCGTGCTACGTCATCCCGTAAAGGTTGATGAGTTTCTGAGCAAACCTTACAATCCGCAGCAATTGATGGCATTGGTCAGATCTCTTCTGCCGGATTAAGCGTCGCGTTGACCTATTTAAATCCAGAATTTCCCCCGTGGCATTTCCTCGAAAAAAACTCGGCCTCTTAATTTCATCTCTTCCAGATTCCCCCCAATTTCGACAGGGGATTCGACTTGCCGAAGTCGCCCTGGCTGAGGGAGTAGATGTCTATCTTTATTGCATTGACGACGCTGTGACGGGAGTCGGCGGAGAAAAATTACAAAACTTGAAAAACAGGGGGTTGAAACTTTTTGCCTGCGCCTACGGGGCGCATCGCCGAAATTTTCCGCTCAGCGATCAGGCCACGTTTGCTGGTTTGACGGTGGTCAGCGATCTCATCGCAGGAACGGACCGTTTTCTCAATTTCAATTGACGGAGATTCTTCATGCCCAATCCCAAAGTGCTTATGATGGTGGTGGGAGACCCGCGCGCCAGCGGACGACCTGCGGAGGCAATCCGCATCGCGGCGGGCGTGGGCACGTGGAAGAAAACGGATTTTACCATTTACCTGAGAGGGCCAGCCGTGCTCGCTTTGAGCGAATTTGCGGACGAATTTTTGGACGAAGACAATTATACGCGTTATCTCCCCATTGCTGCGGAATTCGGACGACCCATTTACGTGCAGAAGGGCGCGCCGGAGATTTCGGAGTTGGGCGAATCGAGTTTTAAATTTCAGGAAATTTCCGATGAGGAACTGGCGGAACTTGCCGCCGAGAGTGATTATGTCCTTCGTTTTTGATATGCGCATTTTACTCCACGTTTTGACGAAACCCGCTGACGAACTGACCGCAAAAATTATTGCGGCGCAGAAGTCGAAGCCTGAAAATCAAGTGGAGATTGTGGATTTAGCGCAAGGCGAACCGGATTACAAAATGTTGCTGGAGAAAATATTTGCAGCTGACTCGATTCACGTTTGGTGAAGATGGGCCGCGCAGAACTTTCGCCTACAATTTCCGAATGGAGATGTTGCGATACCAAACCTCGTCGTGATGATGTTGCAAGGCGATGTGGCCGGTTTTTTCCTTCGCGAATCGCGGCATGTCTTTAAATTTGCTGCTGCCGATCAATTTCTCCAACTCAGGGCTGCCTAATTCATAACTGACAATTTTGCGGCCGTTGAGCCAATGCTCCACGTGATGGCCCTGCACCAAAAGTCGAGCGTGGTTCCATTCCCCCACTGGTTTCAGAACTTTGTTTTGCGGAGCAATCATCGCATAAAGCGCTCCCGCGGAAGTTTTCGGATTCCCGCCGTCTTTATGTTTTGAATCGTCAAGCACCTGCATCTCCGGCCCCGTGTGGTAGGACTGCGGAAGATCTTCCGCGACGTGATAAATAATTCCGCTGTTTCCGCCGGGTGATATTTTCCAGTCCAGCTCCAAGTCGAAATTCTCGAATTTTTCTTTGGTGACAAGGTCAACGGCCTCACTGCCCGGAATAGTTTTCAAAGCGCCGTTCTCGATGACCCAGCTTTTCTCGGGGAATGAATCCTGTTTATAGCCGCGAAAGGCATCGGCCAACTTGCCGTCGAATAATGCCAACCGGCCTTGCTTGGATTCCACGGCGTGGGTTGAAGAACTGCTGAAAAATATAAATGCACCACACAACGCAAGAGAGTTGAAGATCAATTTCATGGCAACGTTGTAGCCAAGAGCCGGGTTTCGGTCAAGGCGGGGAGCGCGCGTTTCAACTTTCGATTAAAACTTTTTTCGACGGAGTTGGCTGAATCGAATTGTTTCCCGTTTTGAAACTTGCCCAAAATCGTGGCGGCAAAAGCGCGAGAAGAATTATCAAAACTTGACTCGCAATAAAAATGGTCAGCCACGTTGCCGCTGAATCCATGAAACCGTAGGAATGCAAACCGATGCCCAGCATGTTCACGCCGAACCACGAAAAACTCGTGATGATATTTCCAAAAACCGCCAGCGCCATCAGACCGCGCTCCTTCACCAATCCGCCCCAACGCGCGTGCAAAACAATGGCGCACCAAATCACGATGAGCAGCGCACCGTTTTCTTTTGGGTCCCAACCCCAGAAACGTCCCCATGATTGGTCGGCCCATATGCCGCCGAGGATTGTTCCAACAAAACTGAACAGTGTGGCGAAACAAATGATTCCGTAAACCATTCGCGTTAGAGATTTCGCGGTGTCGGGCGAAAGTGTTTTCGTGAAGAAGCCGCGCAAAATATAAATGATGGCAAGCAATCCAGCTACGAACATTGAAGCGTAGCCCGTGGTAATCACGACGACGTGTGTCGAAAGCCAAATGTTCGTGTCGAGAACGGCGCGCAGCATTTCCATCGTGTCGCCGCTCAACGACAAATGATGCGCGATGATTTGCGTAACGAATCCAACGAACGCAGCAGCGACCAATCCTATTCCGCCTTTGAAAATCTTTTCCAAAATAATTCCCAAAACCACTGCGCCCCAGCCAACAAAAATAGCGGAGGAATAAAGATTCGTTACGGGCGGACGACCTTCCAGATACATTCGGAACAAGAGTCCGACGGTGTGAATTACGAACGCCAGGCCAAGCAGCGAAAAGGCAGAGCGGCGAACCCATTCGCTTAGATTCAACCAAAATGCGCAACCGAGCAGCAACGCCGCCACGTAAATCACCATCGCTTTGTAAAATGGCTGAAGCTGGTTGAATAAAAATTCCTGACCGCCTTTTTTCATTTCGCGCGAGAGATTATTTGACTGCAACCAGCCGCGATATTCAGAGACGGCCTTGTTAAATTCCGCTGGCTGATTTTTTGCGTAGGTGGTGGCAATCGCGGCGAGATGTGTGACCGCTGGATGAATTTCATTCGACCGCATCGACTCCATCAAACTATTGCCCATGTTGCTCCAGGCTTGGCGCGGCTCGCCGGACTTCGGCGGAACAGTGAGCGGAGAAGCGTAGCGCGACATCGTTTGGTAACGGCGGAAAAACGCGGCGATGGTTTGCAAATCCGCTTTGTCATATTCTTCACCTGCTTCACTGGCTTGCAATGCGATCAGACCGGCTGGAATTTTTTCATGAAAAACCCCCAGCTCCCGTGTAAAATCCACAGCGCCTTCCGGCTCGACCGCATTCTTAATTTTGAAGTGATATAAAATGATGCTCTCATACAAGTGCATCAAATCCTTTTGAAACGGAGTGCGCAGTTTGGCGGCATCTTCTCGTTCGCCCTCTGATTCGACGAGCGCTTTGGCCTTTTTTTCAATTTCTTCGAGGTGATTGGTCAAATCGTTGAACGAATAATATTCCAGCTGCGCATTTTTGGAGCCGAGCAGATTTTCCAGGTCAGGATGTTGCGCGCGAAATACTTTTCGGCTGTCGGCCTGCTCCGGCTTGGCGATGGCTTCGAGCAACCATTCTGTCGCACTCAAATTTTTCTTGTCGTCGGTGCGAACGGACGACTTCCCGCTCATGCTCAACAACGCGTTTTGCCCGACCGAATCAAACGGTTGGACGCGCCCGTTCCACAAAACCGGCAGTTGCCCAAACGCTTTCAAATCAAAACCGTCTTTGGGCGGCAAGGGTTTTAACCCGGACAAACCCCACGCCGCAAAAATCACCACGAGAATTAAAGGGAACCATTTTTTCATGACGTTCTCCTTGCATCCGCAGTTGTGACTTCAGTTTTGCGTGAAGGTTTTTTAGCAACAGGCGTCGCAGTTTTGTTCTTGTTGCGTCGGCCAAAATTGACGAGGTGCATCAGAAATTGCGTCAGCAAACCAAGGCCAACCAATGTGCAGGCGAGATAGGGCGTGATCGCTGCGGGATTTTTCACAACTTGCAGCACGGTGACTTTGTCGTTGAATTTATCGAAGCCTGCCTGAAAAAAAGTTTCGCCAGCGTAACGCAACGGATCGTTCATCTTGATCAATACATCGCGATCTTCGCCATGTTTTGGATCGCTGAGATGAACTTTGCTGGAAAAATTTTTCGGAATGCCGGTGCCCTGATATAGATCGTGACGAAATTCCAGCAACGAAATGCTGTAAGGTTTGTAGTAACGGATCGGACGCAAAGAAATTTGGTAAGTGCGTCCCGCGAATTGAAAACTTTGCGGCTCGTCCAATTCAGTGCCGAGTAACTTTCCCATTTCTCGGTGCAGTGAAAAGTTCCAGGGAAATTTCGTCAGCCAGAGCGAAACCGTCCAGTCGCCAATGGGTCCTTTATCAGAAGCAATTTCCAAAAGTGCGGTGGGTTTGTTTTCGTCATCCATCGTGGCGACGATGGGTTGTTGCGAAAACTGGAGCCGCTTTCCAATTCCCTCGGAAGCTTTGATTTTATTTCCACCACCGCTCATTGGCCCGGCAGGTTCTGAATTTTGGAAAAAAGTTTTTACACGAATAGTGAATGGCAATTTCGGATGACGAATTTCGCCGCCTTTAGCGAGAAGCGTTTCAGGAATGGCAACCACCTCGTCGTGATCAGGATTGGAAACGTCGATGACGGCGAGTTCGTTGTGACGCGAATCTTCGCTGTAATTGCGCGTCTCGCCTTCTTCAAAACGAATGTTGCTCTCGACTTGAAAAAGCTCGGTGCAAAACTGGCCGAGAAGCAAAAGAATCAATCCGCCGTGGATGAAGAAGATTCCAATTTTCTTTTTGCTGATTGAAAAACGTTTTACGTGCGCGGAAATGAGATTGATCAAAAGCAAACCGCCGAGCAGCCAGCCACCGGGAAAAACGGGAATTTTCCAACTCGCGCCCTTCGGTTGCCAGAAAACAAACAAGCTTCGGAAATATTCGGATTGGGCGACGTAAAGACCGAGCTTCACTTGCGCAAACGTGCCGATGAGAACCAAGAGCAACGCGAGGCTCAACAGAATGACCGTCAGCCGCAGCGAACTAAAAATTTTGAAAATGCGGTTAATCATTTGGATAACGCACGGTCTGGACAAATTTCACGAACGCCTCTTTTTCGCGAGCCACTGTCGCTTCGTCGCCCATCATTTTGTAGAACCACGTTTTTTCCTTGCGCGAAACTGTCGCGGCGATCAGGCGCGCCGGTTTGCCGGTTTTTCCATCGGAGCCTTTCATGTCCACCAGGGTCGCTTTTCCGCCAAGCACATCGATAAAGGTCGTCAGCTTGGAAAGTTCCGCCTCGGCAACGGGTTCCAACGAAAGTTGGTTGCGCCAGCGATTCACGTTCGCAAGGGGACCGCCCACATCGCCAGGAAACGCGGTGATGGAAATTTTCGCTTCATGCTCGGCGTCACCTGTGGAAAAACTTTTCAGCACCATCGCGGAGGGCGGTTTCTCCTGCCAGGTCGCGGGCGCATCCCACGAAGTTTCGTTGGACGAACCTTTTGCGGGAATTTCTTTGACGTTGGTGCTGACGGGATTTGAGGGGACAGCAGGTTCCGCCGGAATTTCTGAATCGAACCGGATCGTTTTCAAAAATTCCACAAACACGGTTTTATTCTGAGCAACCAATTCCTTGTCCCCACGCATTTTGAAAAACCAACTTATGCCGTCGCGTTGCAAAACTGCGGCGACGGTGCGCAAAGCAGTGCCCGACAAGTCGTATAGTTTTCCTTTGTCAGCGCCAATCAGAACCTCCTCGGACGAAACGTCTTTTTGTTCAATTGCTTTCAAGCCGATTTCGCCGCCCCAGCGATTGACGTTGCTTAACTCGGTGCCCGTTTGGCCAGGAAAAGGAATGATCGAGACCTCCGCTTTTTTCTCGCCGCCGCTGATTGAAAAATTTCCAACTCGAAGTTCCGTAGGCGACAGTTGTTTCCAACTGGCGGGCGTTTTCCACTGAACCGGTGCAGGAGAATTGGAAACCACGGGTTCTTCCTTCACCGCCGGCTTTCTCGCCGGGGAAATCTCTTTGCTGATGGAATAAACGTTGATTTTTTCTTTGGCGATTGCGGCGGAGGCGCTGGCCAGCAAAACAACAAGGATATGCACCGACTTTGATTGGGATAAGTTTTTCACATTAAAATTCGCTTGAAAAGATAGCACGCCATGAGGGGAGCAAAAGTCGTTTCTTGGATCTCAAGACGGTGGGCAGGTCTTTTTCATTCAAAACGCTTCGATTCGCAGTCGTCGATTTTCCGCAAAATCATTCCAACTCGACAATCCCCGCGCGTTTGGCAACGCGGCATTCTTCGATGCTGGCGCGGAGTTGCTCGCGAATCTCCTTGGCGTTTTTAATGGCGCGCAATTCTACAGAGGGAGTCAAAGCGTCGTTCGTGATGACGACGATGTTGCCCACAGAAAACATTCGATACAAAAAGGGTTCAACGAGCGACGTGTCTTTTGCTCGGTAAAGTTCCACTTCGTCGGTGCGCTTTGAGAGGAAACCCTTGGTGATTTTGATGCGTTCGCTGGTGATTTCGTAGGAAAGAAACTTGAGCGCGGTCCATTTGCCGGTCAAAAAAAGCAGCGGGATAAGCGGCAGCCAAAAAACAATCTGCCGCAAGGGAGCAGGAGAAATTTTATTATAAAACAAAATCAAGGCGATGCTCCCTGCCAAAAATAAAATCCCGCATAAAATGAGGGAACCGAGAATTGAAACGGTTGAGGGGTTGCCTTTAAATATGATGCGTTCGTCAGCCATGACTAAGTTTTCATCGGTTGTGGGGCGTGCGCAATAGTTTAGTGACCCAATACTTTTTCCAGGAGCCCGTAGATTCCGATGCTCAATGCGGCCAGAGAATCACCGCCAATCAACCCGCCGCCGATCAGCGACATGGTGCTCATGTCGGCGGGCACTTCGCCTTCCGCAACACCCGTTTCGGGTTTTCGTTTCGTGAACGTCTCGAAGAGCGAACCGATAATTCCTCCCGCGCCAAACCAAATTGTTGTCCACAAATTCACGAAGCCGCCGAACGATGAGGCGTAGGGGCTTGGAATCACGACCGCGTCCAAAATAAAGTCTGTCACTTTCCCCGTGGAAGAACTGGTGGAAAATGTTTTATAGCGTGGCGATGATTTTACAATTTTTCTTAGCAACTCGATCACAAGACCTGTGCCGATGCCAATCATTAGCGCAGTTTTGATGTAATCTTTTGGATTGGTCAGCCCGCGCAACGCGCCGACAAATTTATAAGTCATCGCCGATTGCCATTTTTCCGCGCCGGGATATTTCGGGTTCGCAAACGTGTCCACTTGCAGCACCGGGTAGGCATTCATAAAAACTTTTGCCAACACGACCGCCAGCACCGCGCCCATCGCGATGCCGATAACTTGATACCGAAACTGTTTGATTCGATTTGTGCCGAGGCGCCAGCCGGTCGAACGATCTTGTTGCATATCGACGCCGACTGCGCACGAGATTAAAAGAATCGCCGCGCACATCAAACCCACGCCGGGATCTTTCAAACCGAGCAGTGCCATCAAAAGAACAGCCACAACAAACGCGCTGGAAATTGGATTGCTGTCGGAAATTCCGCTCGAGATTCCATTGATCAGAACGAAAACAAATGCCAGCCCGACGCCGAATAAAACGAAACCGAGCGGCTGATGAAGAATGTTTCCTCCGACAAAAACGAGCGCGGCGCCCCAGCAAACAACCCAGAGAAGTAAAAGTGAAGTGTTGGTCCTTTTCCAATCGTCGGCGGGAGGGGAAGGCTCTTTCTTTTCGCCCAAACGTTGCACGGCTTGATAGCCAATGAGTGAAAGATCAACTAGCGCCGCGCCCAAAATAGTTCCGAGCGCGAGGATAAATCCGATTTTACGGAACGGATCTTTTTCGCCGAGCCATCCAATGCTGCGTAACCACGGCGTAAAATGTTCGCCCAACAAACCGACGAGCAGTGCGGGAATCGTGATGCGCGCGCCGACGATCATTCCTGCGCCGAGAGTTGAAGCTTGAAAACTGGATTCTTCAATTTTGCCAGTGATGTTCGCGGGAATTCCCCATCGTTGAATGACATCTAGTTTGCCCATGGCCAAACCACCCAGAAATCCTGCGAGGGTTCCGCTACCAAGTTTTGCGATGGACGCTTTGAGAAGTTTTTTATCAGTGAGTGCGCGGAGAATATTCGCGACGGCGTAACCCGAGGGATAAGTAAGTTGCATTCGATCGACGAGAATCGGTGTGTAAAGCATTCCAACGCCGACGCCGAACATTCCGATACACATGAAAAATAAAATGAGTTGCCAGACAGGCGGTTGCGGCAAGCCGAGCCAAACCATTGCCTGAATGAGAACGGCCATGCCCGACATGCTCGCGACCGAGGCCGCCATGGTTTGCATGTAATTGGCGCCGTGCTTTCCTTCCGCGCCATAACCGTAAGTCACGACGCTGCCCAGAATTCCGGCGAGGACTTGTCCGCCGACAAAAAACCCGAGGGAGAAATTCATGTAGGCGGCTGAGATTCCGCCGAGCGGCCCTAAAATAAAAATGGCGACCGCGCCGAGGAAAAGGTGATAGCCGGGAGATTCAAGTCGCGGCAAAAATGATTTGGGTTTGGTCTGGCGGTTTGCGTTTGTGTCCATAGGCGGTTTATTTGTTTGCGTAATTGCCCATTTAAGTTGGAGTTGGAAAAACCTAGCGACTGGAATCAGCGCAAGCAAGCGAGTTGAGCGGGTTCGTGGCACTGACGAATTAAAATCTGTTGGCACATCATTCTCATTAACACCGTGGCTTTAGCCCGGTGAAATTATGGAAAATAGATTCAGCCGTTTCAACGGCTTCTCCTCGTATTTTGACAAGCCGTTGAAACGGCTGAATCTCTCGTCGTGCGCTGCACACCGGGCTAAAGCCACGGTTTTAATGAGAAGCATAATTTAGATGCGCCAGCTTCAATTGCGGCGCAGGATAATCCGGCAATTTGATCGAATGATTTCCAAACAGAAAATTTTAAATTATTTCGTCATCGCAATTTTTTTGCTCACTGGCGCGGCTTGCGGCCATCGCCAGACCCGAGTTGAAGTGGGTAATCGGGAACAAGTTCTTCACGTCGGTAATGGCGGCGAGCCTGCTGATTTAGACCCACACACTTCCATCGGTCAGATCGAGGCTGACATAATGTTGGCGCTTTTCGAGGGGCTGGTGAATGGCGATCCAAAAACGAATGAGCCGAAACCGGGTGTTGCGGAGAGGTGGGAAATTTCGGACGACGGACTGCTTTACACTTTTCATTTGCGCAAGGCGGCGCGCTGGTCGAATGGCGATGCGGTCACTGCCCAGGATTTTGTGGAGTCGTATCACCGGGCGCTCCTGCCTTCGCTGGGCAACCAATATGCCTACATGCTTTTTCCGGTGAAAAATGCCGAGGACTTCAGCACGGGCAAAATCACGGATTTCAATCAAGTCGGGTTTCGCGCGCTCGATAATCACTCCCTGCAAATCACGTTGCAAAGTCCCACGCCCTATTTTCTTTCGCTCATCATTCATCACTCCTGGTTTCCAATTCATCTGGCAACGGTGCAAAAATTTGGGAAAATTGATGACCGCAATAATCGTTGGACGCGTCCGCAAAATTTTGTAGGCAACGGGCCGTTTGTTCTCAAGGAATGGAAAGTCAATTCGCATATTCTTGCTGTGAAGAATTCCCATTACTGGGACGCCGCCAGCGTGAAATTGAAGAAAATTTATTTTTATCCCACTGAAAGTTCCGACACGGAAGAACGGATGTTTCGTTCAGGCCAGCTTCACATGTTGCGCGAATGTCCGCAGCCGAAAATCCGTGTTTACCAGAAGAAGAAACCCGCACTGATCGACATCTCTCCCTTGCTCACCACTTATTATTATCGGATCAACGTCACCCGCCCGCCACTGAACGACAAACGCGTTCGCCAAGCGTTATCCATGGCGATTGATCGGAAATCGATCGTGGAAAACGTCACGCGTGGCGGGCAGCTTCCCGCTTACAATCTGACCCCGCCCGACACCGCCGGTTACACTTCTGCGGCTAGGATTTCCGAGAGCGTAGAGAAGGCGCGCGGACTTTTAGCAGAGGCAGGGTTCCCTGACGGAAAAGATTTTCCGAAATTTGAACTTCTCTTCAACACGCTGGAAAGCCACCGCGCCATCGCTGAAGCCATCCAACAAATGTGGAAAAAAAATCTGAACATCGAAGTCAGGTTGCGCAACGAAGAATGGAAAGTGTATTTGGATTCCACCCGTCGCCTCGATTATTTTATCACGAGGGCAGGGTGGGGCGGCGATTACGTAGATCCCAACACCTTTCTGGATTTGATGTTGAGCGGCGGCGGCAACAACGAAACCGGCTGGGCGAACCCTGAATACGATGAATTGATTAAATTTGCCGGCAGCGTCCGCGACCGGCATAAACGGTATGAGGCCTTTCAAAAAGCCGAGGCAATTTTGATGGATGAACTTCCCATCATCCCGATCTATTTTTACACCCGCCCACGCCTCATGCAGTCGAGCGTCAAAGGTTATTATCCAAATCTGCTCGACCAACATCCGTTTCAAAACGTGTTTCTGGACGACAAAGGAAAATAGAAGAGGGGCTGGTATTCCGGAAAATAGCCAACATGGTTGAAGCGGATCAAAGTCCCTCCGACCGGGTTCTTCGCCAAAGTCACTTCGAGGTGACATCGCTGAGAAAGTGTTCGAGCCACACTTCATCTTCCGGTGTGCCTCTACGAAAGCTTCTTTTGTCCTTCATCCAAAGATCCAACTTGCCGTTGTCTTCTCGCAATTGCGCCTGCCGCTGCACCTTCCCGCCTCCTGCATCACCCTCACGGCGGCGAAGGACGGCGATTGGCGACTGGCAATCCCAGGTGAGGAAGCGATGAGTGGGAACTAAGTTGCAGTCCAAGGCCCTCGGAATTTCCAATTTGCAGTTTCGCCATTACCACGCGACGATGCTCGGAATTCAGTTTTAATTAACCGTGATATTTCTCAGGAAAATAGCCGAATGATCGAGGCGCGCGAGTTGAAAAAAAGTTTCGGGTCGCATCGCGTCCTCGATGGGGTGAACCTGTCCATCGCCAAGGGAGAATCGGTCGTGATCATCGGTGCGAGCGGCGGGGGCAAAAGTATTTTGCTCAAGCATTTGATCGGACTGATGCTCCCGGATGAGGGCGAGGTGTTGATCGGGGGCGAATCGCTCAACCAGAAAGACGAGCGGGAATTACTCGAAGTGCGGCGCAAATTTGGAATGCTTTTTCAAAGCGCGGCTCTGTTCGACTCGATGACGGTGGAGGAAAATATTGGTTTCGTTTTGGAGCGCGAAGGCAAAATGAGCAGCGCGGAAATACAGCAGCGCGTGAAGGAAGTTTTGGACATGGTGGAACTGTCGGGCACAGAACAAAAAAGCCCGTCCGAATTATCGGGCGGCATGCGCAAACGGGTCGGCCTGGCGCGCGCCATTGTTTATCGCCCGGAAATAATTTTGTATGACGAGCCGACGACCGGGCTGGATCCGATTGTGGCGGACAGCATTGATAAACTTATGCTGCGCGTGGTGGAAAAATTAAAAGTAACGTCGGTGGTGGTGACGCATGACATGCGCAGCGCGCGCGCGGTGGGGCAACGGATTTTAATGTTGCATGAAGGAAAAATTTACGCAACAGGCACGCCGGAGGAAATTTTCGCGTCGAAAGATCCGATCGTGCACCGGTTCGTCAACGGAATTTCAGAAACGAAGGAACACAATTTTTAATTATGGCTGAGAAAAAAATTGCATGGAAAGTCGGGCTGTTCGTTTTCATTGGTTTGGTGCTGCTGGGTTTGTTGACGCTCAATTTCAGCAAAGGCAAATCGCTTTTCAAAAAGACTTACGTCTTGCGTTTGCGCGCCGAAAATGTCGGCGGCATCAAACCCAAGGCGGGCGTGCTGATGGCGGGCGTGAAAGTCGGCAGCGTGATGGATGCGCTCCTCGCGCCCAACAATTCCGTCGTGATGCGCCTGGAGATTTATGACACATTTAAAATTGATAGGGACGCGCGGTTTCTCGTGGACGCGCTCGGTTTTCTGGGGGACCAATACATCGCGATTGTCTCCACCAACAACAGCGGCGTTTATCTGACCAATAACCAGGAAGTTGTTTGCGAACCGCCTTTCAACATGCAGGAAGCGATGCGCTCGACCGCCGGGATTTTGCAACAGGCGCAATCGACCATGCACACCCTCGACACCGCCATTTCCAACGTCAACCGCGCCATTTTAAATGACACCACTCTCTCGCACCTTTCGCAGTCCATCAGCAACATCGACGCCATCTCGTTCAACGCCAATCGGACGCTCACCAAAATTGACAAATGGGTGGATACCAATGCGCCGACGCTCAGCGCATCCGTCAGCAATTTGCAGGATTTTTCCGGCGAGTTAAAAGGTCTTTTGGCGACGAACAAAAATGAAATCGCGCTTGCGGTGCAGAACTTGCGCCATGCCACGGAGACGGCCAACGAACTCCTCGAGGGTGTGAAAGCGACCAATGGGCCAGCCGGACTTTTGTTGCGCGACGAAGGAACGAAAGCTCAACTCAATTCGCTCGTCACGAACTTAAACAGCGCGGTGCAAAACTTTGGAACCTTCAGCAGCAATCTAAACCATCGCGGCGTTTGGTCAGTGTTGTGGAAACCGAAGGAGTCGAAAAATTCCTCATCAAAAAATTCCTCGGGGAAGAGGCGTTAAAATCATGTCGCTCTGGGTCATTCGCATTTTATTTCTTTTGCTCTGCACGTCGGCTGGCTACGCCGTGAGCGCGGCCCGGCCGGAATTAATTTCCGGTGGCATCTATGGAATTGGCATTGGTTTTGGGTTGGGCGGTTTGCTGATCGCCATCGACGAAATGTTAAAAGGTTTTACGCTGCGCGCTTTTTCGGCGGCCACCTTTGGTCTTTTCCTGGGATCTTTGATGGCGATGATGATTGATCACTCGGAACTGTTCACTTTCGCGCCCGATAAAACCCGGTGGGTCATCCGCCTCGCGCTCTTTTTGAGTTTCGGCTACATCGGCATGATCCTCGCCATGCGCAGCAACAAGGAAGATTTTTCGCTCATCATTCCCTATGTGCGCTTCGCCTCGAAAAACAAACCGGACAATTTAATTTTGCTCGATACCAGCGTTATCATCGACGGCCGCATTGCGGATTTGATCGAAGCTAATTTTGTCGAGGGACTGGTCATTGTGCCGCGCTTTGTTTTGCGCGAATTGCAATATGTCGCCGACTCGAACGATCCGGTGCGGCGCGCGCGCGGTCGGCGCGGACTGGAAGTGCTTTCGCGCCTCCAGAAAAACACGCGCAACGAAGTCAAAATTCACGAAGGCGATTTTCCCGAGGAGAAAGAGGTCGATGCCAAGCTTGTTCTCCTGGCGCGCGCTCTCAATGCCAAACTTTACACCAACGATTTTAATCTGGGCAAAGTTGCTGAATTGCAATCCGTCGTTCACGTCAATTTGAACAGCCTGGCCAGTTCATTGAAGCCGGTCATTCTGCCGGGAGAAATGTTCGATCTGCGCATCGTGCGCGAAGGAAAAGATAAAGGCCAGGGCATCGGCTATTTGAATGACGGGACCATGGTGGTGGTCAATCACGCGCACAATTTGATCGGCCAACAAGTCCACGTCCATGTGCAGAGTCTTTTGCAAACCGGCGCGGGCACGATTGTTTTCGCAGAATTAAAATCCTTACCGCCCGCTTGATTTCCCCGCAGCGCGACCGATGATGAGTCATGGACTTTGAAACTGTTTTCGAGACGTTCAACTCAGCGGAAGCCAACCTGATCGCCTCTCAATTAGAGGTAGCCGGTTTTGAACCCACTATTCTCAACGAGTTTTCCACATTGACACTTGGCGCGCCTAATACGGCGGGAGGAATCCGCGTGCAGGTGGCTCAAGGCCGGGCTGCCGACGCACGCGCCCTGGTTCATTCGACGATTGATTCCGATACCAAACCGACCGACATCAATTCGTGAATGGAGCGCAAGAGTTGAAGCCTTCGATCTTCGCCTGACTTCTAAACAGAGGGAGCAATTCGTTTTTCGGTTTGGCTCTTGATATTTTTTCACTGCCGTATCTTCTTTGCACGTGTTGAGGAAAATTCCCATGGCTGAATATGCCGAGTTGGTCGCGCTCTTTTTTTTACAGGGAGCCGCCATCGGGATGTGGATAGTTCCCTTGAGCAACCTGCTCGACGCCCACGGCTATCATCACATCCGGCCTTACGCTTTTGCAGCCTCAGCGGTGGCCGCCTTTATTTCGCCTCTAATTTTCGGTGCGATGGCTGATCGTCATGCGTCGCCCGTGAAAGTATTGCGCGGCCTCGCATTGGCCACGGCGATTTTCACTTCACTGGCCAGCACCGCGATTCACCTGCGCGCTCACGCGTGGGTTGTTCTGGCTTTGATCCAGCTCACTGCGCTCTGCGCGTCGCCCACCTGGAGCCTTTCTTCTTCAATTGTTTTTGCGCGACTGGCGGACGCGCGCAAAGAATTTGGCCCTATTCGCGCAATGGCCACGCTCGGTTGGATGGCAGGTTGCTGGTTGATCAGCCTTCTCAATGCAGACACGTCCGCTCTTGCTGGATACACGGCGGCGGCAACATGGCTGGCGATTTGCGCGTTCACCTTTCTTTTGCCCAAGATCGAATTGCCTCCGCGAGCGCCCCACACTTCATGGTCCCAACGTTTGGGACTGGACGCCTTGTCGCTCCTGAAAATTCGCGATCACCGCGTGGTCTTCATCATGACAATTTTGTTCAGCATTCCCCTGGCGGCGTTTTATCCATACGCCCCGCCGCACCTCAAAGAAGTCGGTCTGCGACACATCAGCGCGTGGATGACGTTGGGGCAAGTCACAGAAATAATCGCCATGCTCAGCCTCGGCGTGCTATTGCTCAAGTGGCGCTTGAAATGGATTTTTGCGACGGGACTCGCCTTTGGCATTTTGCGTTTTGCATTCAGCGCGCTCGATACGCAAATCTGGCTTTTGCTGGGCGTCCTCCTGCATGGCGCTTCCTTCACGCTGGTTATTATCACGGCGCAGATTTATCTCGATCAACGCGTCGATCCCGCTTGGCGAACGCGCGGGCAAGCGTTGCTCTCGCTCCTCAATGGCGGTGTGGGAAATCTTTTCGGCTATCTCATGACGGGTTGGTGGTTCAGCACCTGCACAAAAATTTCGGTGACGAATTGGCGGACATTCTGGGGCGGTCTGTCGGTCGTGTCAGCAGCCGTTTTGTGTTTTTTCGTGCTGGCCTATCGCGGACGAAAAGGCCTTGAGGCAAAGTGACGGAAAATTTATTTGGCGGCACAGTTTTCGCATAAGCTCTGTTGGAAATTTTTCACATTCCTGCAACGCTCTTTCCATGAGACGTTTCTTTTTTCTTTCGCTCGTTGTGTTTGTCCCGCTGCTCGCCTGCAAAACGCTCCACACCACAGGCAATAAAATCAACGCCCCACGCCCTGGTCCCGGAATCTTTTTTGTCGCAACCACTGGAGATGATAATTGGCCGGGCACAAGCGCGACCCCAAGCATGACTCGGAAAAAAGGTCCGTTCAAAACCGTGCAACGCGCCTTGGAAGCCGCTCTGGAATTAAAGCAATTTCAAGGTGGCGCGTGGAAACAGCCCGTCTCGATCTACATTCGCGGCGGCAATTATTGGTTGCCTCAACCGCTCGTGTTTACTCCGGCGCTTTCCGCCACGTCCGATTTTCCTTTGCTCATTGCCGCCTATCCTGGCGAACAACCCGTGCTCAGCGCCGGGCAACCCATCACCAATTGGAATTCAATTGCGGTCGATGGAAAAAAACTTTGGTCGGCGTCCGTTCCCTGGATTAAAAACGGTGCGCCCTTTCATCAACTTTGGGTCAAAGGCGAACGCAGGCAACGAGCGCGTCATCCCAACACCGGCTATTTCAAAGTCGCCGGATTGCCCGAATCAAAAGGGTCATGGGAACAGGGCGGTAAACGTTTTGTTTTCACGGGCGACGATTTGAAAAACTGGAAATCATCCACGAACGGCGAAGCCATCGTCATGGATCGTTGGGTGGAATCGCGTCTGCCCATTACCAACATCGACGAAAAAAACAAAATCCTTGCCTCCAGCAAACGAACGGTTTTTCAACTGCAAGCGGGTGACCCTTATTACGTCGAAGGAGTTTTTGAAGCATTGGATCAGCCCGGCGAATGGTTTTTGGACCAGGTTCGAGGGTTGATCTTTTACCAGCCTTTTCCCGAAGAAAATATAAAAGGGTTTTCCGCCGTCGCGCCGAGACTCCAGGAGTGTTTGCGAATCGAAGGAAATCCCGCCGTCGGAGAATTTGTGGAAAACATCTTCTTCCAGAGCCTCACCTTTTCTCATAACGAATGGTTTTTTCCCGCCAACTTCGGTAACAAAGAGCGCCACATTTCCAGCACGCCGGAGCCGGATATTTTCGGATTTTCCCAAGCGGCCTTTGGCGTGCCCGGCGCGGTGCAAGCGGAAGGCGCGCGGGGTTGCGAATTTCGTGATTGCCAATTTTCGAACCTCGGCAGCTACGGATTGCAACTGGGTCGCGGTTGCCAGAGCAACTCCATTGCGCGCTGCAAAATTTTCGATCTGGGAGCGGGCGGTATTCGGCTCGGAGAAACGATTCTTCGCACCAACCAACTCGAACAGGCGCACCACAATTCGGTGATCGATTCTGAAATTCACGACGGCGGGAAAATGTTTCCCAGCGGCGAAGGCATCTGGATTGGCCAGTCATTCGACAACCACATCGCGCATAACGCCATTTACAATTTTTTTTACACGGGAATTTCCATCGGCTGGACCTGGGGTTACGAGACCTCGCTCGCGACCAACAACATCGTGGAGTTCAATGAAGTCCATCACATCGGGCAAAAAACAAATGGAGACGGCCCGATCCTCGACGACATGGGCGGCATTTACACATTGGGGCCGCAACGTGGAACAATCATCCGCAACAATCTTTGGCACGATATTTCTGCGCTGCGCTACGGCGGTTGGGGAATTTATTTCGATGAAGGCTCGACGGAAATTGTGGCGGAAAACAATGTTGTTTTCAACACCACGCATGGAGGATTTCATCAGCATTACGGGAAAGAAAATCTAGTTCGTAACAACGTCTTTGCTCTCGCCCGCGACTGGCAGTTGCAACGAAGCCGCTCTGAAAATCACGTCTCGTTCACCTTCCAAAACAACATCGTCTATTTCAACCGTGGAAAATTATTGGAAGGGGATTGGGCGGGTGGAAAAATAAATCAGGACAGCAACCTATTTTTCGATGCGCGTGCTGAAACGAATGCCAGTTTAAATTTTCCGGGTGGACTGGAAAAATGGCGGGCTAATAATCACGATGTGCATTCCGTCATTGCCGATCCGCAACTCGCTACCACCAACTTCAGATCCTTTGCGTTAAAAACCAATTCACCGGCATGGCAACTTGGTTTTCAGCCCATTGATATGAAATCCGTGGGGCCGAGGAAGCTGGTCGTTACTCGATAGTGACTCATCTCAAGGTGGCGGAAGGAGAGGGATTCGAACCCCCGGAGACGCAAGCGCCTCGGCAGTTTAGTAAACTGCAGCTTTAAACCACTCAGCCATCCTTCCATGCCGCGACAGCTAAAATTTGCCGTGACGCCGGTTGATGTCAAAAAGATTTACTAGTAGAATTGGCAGATGCCAAAGAAATTTGTTCCGCGTTTTCTCCTGCTCGCCTCCGTTCTGGTGCTCGCTCCCGGTTGCTACGCCAAGGACGAATCCACCAATTCTCCCGTGCTTTACGAGACCCGCGCCGAACACGACCACGACGGCATCGGAAAATTTTTTATGGGCCGCGAAATCGCCCATGTCATGGGCCATCAGGGAGCGGACTGGCTGGAACGACCGGAACGCGAGGCCGAGGAAAACACCGGGGCGATGGTGGATTCTTTAAAGTTGAAAAACGGCGAAGCGGTCGCGGACATCGGCGCTGGAACGGGTTACGTCTCGCGCAAATTGTCTAAAAAAATTGGCGACAAAGGAACGGTTTACGCCGTGGAAATTCAACAGGAGATGCTCGACATTTTGACCAACAAAGCCGTGCAAGCGGGCGTGTTGAATATTAAACCGATCCTCGGAACGATCAAAGACGCCAAACTCCCCGCCGCCTCCGTGGACACAATTTTGTTGGTCGATGTTTATCATGAATTCGATTATCCGTTCGAGATGACGCAGTCCATGTGCAACGCGTTGAAGCCGGGCGGGCGAATCGCGTTTGTCGAATATCGCGGCGAAGATCCAAAGGTGCCGATCAAGCCAGTGCATAAAATGACCGTCGCGCAACTCCGCAAAGAAATGGCGCTCCATCCATTGGAGTGGAAGGAAACCATCGAGGTTCTCCCGCGACAGCACATCGTGATTTTCACAAAGAAATAAGTGATCTTCACGATGCCCGCGAATCGGGAAATTCATTTGTCGCGAAACAAAGAAGGTGCGAAACTTTCCTTTCATGAAATTGTCGGCGCGATTCGTTTACAGTTTGCTTTTAACAGGCATTTTGTTTTGCCTCGGCACGCTGCCGGTCGCGCGCGCGCAAAACATCAGCCTCGTCAGCCAACGCGAGCCAAATACTAATTCCACAATTTCTTACGGTGACACATGGGGCGAAGGAAATATTGCCTGCCTTGGAATCTGGCTCGGTTACAGCACTTCCTACGGAGTTGGCATTTACGATATTTCGAACCCGTCCGCGCCGGTGCTCCAATCCATTTATTCATCGCCCACTTCCAGCCATAACCAATTCGAACTGGGGGCGGTTCGCAACAAGATTGGTTATTTCGGCAGTTGGAGTGGCGGCGGCGTGCATATCGTTTCCCTGACCAACATGGCGCTGCCCACATTGCTCGCGCAAATCGGTTTGGTGGGAGGCGGTTTCGATAAAGTGCATACGGTTTTTCTGGAAAGAAATTTTTTATACGAAGCGGCGCATGTCGCTGGAGTCAACACGGTCAAAGTCATCAATGTGACCAATCCCTCCGCGCCTTCTTTTGTGCGCAACATCGTTTGCACGAATGCCTACAAAGTGCATCAAATCACCACTGTAAAAAAAGGAACGAACACGATTCTTTACACATCAGATTTTGGCAACGGCGGCTCTTCACCGGGCCAAACGGATTTCTGGGATGTGAGCAATGTCGGAACGCAACCCGCCATCTGGCTCGGCAGAATTTTATCAGGCGGCAGTTCGCACAGCAGTTGGCCCACGCCCGATGGAAACACGCTCGTGGTTTGCCGCGAAACCCCCGGGGGCGACGTTCGGCTTTACGACATATCAACACCGACCAACCTCGTTTTGCAGTGCGCCATTTCTCCCGCTACCATGGGACTTCCCGCAGCCATTCCGCATAATCCAGTCATCGTGAGCAATCTGCTTTTTCTGAGTTGGTATCAAAATGGTTTGCAGATTTTTGATATCAGCAACCGCACTCGCCCCGTGCGAATCGGCTCCTATGACACATTCCCCTCGCCCACCACTAACAGCTTCCAAGGCAACTGGGGAATTTTTCCCAACCTTGGTTTGAACAAACTTTTGGTCAGCGACATCAACAGCGGTTTTTATATTCTGGATGCGTCCGCCATTTCCACGGCCACAAACAACTATCCTCTTTTGCTCGTAACCCAGCCGACCAGCTTTACCGCCACGCAAGGAATGAGTGCGACCATTTCTTCTCTCGTCACCGGCTCATCGCCAAAATTTCAATGGTTTTTTAATGGTGGAATTATTCCGAACGCGACGAATACCGATCTTGTTTTCAATAACGTCCAGACGAATAACTCCGGAAACTATTTTGTCATCGCCACAAATTCTCTCGGCTCAGTGACCAGTGCGGTGGCTTCGATGAGCGTCGCCGCGCCGGCCGGGCTTGTCCCCACGATTACGGCGCAACCCATGAATGCGGCTGTGTATGCGGAAGATTCAGCAATGTTTTCAGTGGGCGTTTCCGGCAGCGCTCCTTTCACGTATCAATGGCGGTTTAACGGCGGAAATATTTTCAACGAAACCAACGCCACATTAACTTTGTCAAACGTGCAGCCGGGCCAAGCTGGCAGCTACTCGGTTTTTATTTCCAACAGCTACGACTCGATTCTCAGTTCCAATGCGACGCTTTCCATCATTGACTCGCCGTATTTAAATTCCGTCGAGGCCACGCCCGGCGCGCGCAGTGCTTTGATTTCATGGAAAAGCACTGTGCCCGCGCAAAGCCAGGTTTTGTTTGGCGCGACGGATGACATCAATCCCAGCTTCAATCGCACGTCTTACATCGACCGAAAAGTTTCCACAAACCACACGATTTTTTTGACCGGCCTCGATGCTGGAACGCGCTACAGTTTTCAGGTTATTTCATCGACGGAAACAAATTCCTATTTGTCGGGCGTTTACCGCTTCACGACTGCTGGAACAATTATTCTCGACAACCCTGACGCGCTTTACACGGGAGCCTGGACGGCGGGATCTACTTCATCCGACAAATTCGGAACTAATTATCAGTTTGCCAATTATAGCACCGGATCGCTCACCGCCACCGCCACCTATCAACCCAACCTGCCCACCTCTGGAAATTACGACGTTCACATTTGGTATCCTCTAGGCGGCAATCGAGCCAACAATGCGCCTCACACAATTTTTTTTAATGGCGGCTCAAATACCATCCCGGTCAATCAACAAATTAACGGCGGCTTTTGGCAATCGCTCACCAACGGGGTGAATTTTTTAGGAGGAACCAGCGGGTCTGTTCGCATTGCCAACAACGCTAACCCTTCGGTGGTGATGGCCGATGGCGTAAAATTTACCTACGTCGAGGCACAGGATTTTCCTACCAACCAAACCGTTCCGGCCTGGTGGAAAAATTTTTATTTTAGCGGTGCCATCAATCCTCTGGCCGACCCGGACAGCGACGGATACAGCACGGCTGAAGAATATATTTTAGGAACATCCCCGCTGGATGCTGCGTCGAAATTGCAAATGGATATTCAATCCGCCGGAACTTCCGCGAATATTGTTTTTTGGCCGTATTTGGGAAACCGAAGTTACGTCCTGCAGTTTCGCCCAGACGTGGAAACTGGTTGGCAAAATCTTTCTCCCGGCACAATTAATTCCACGCCTTATGGCGACGGAATTTTCACACTTTCCACGGCGAATTCTGCCAGCGGATTATATCGGCTGCTCGTTCAACCAAGCACCAACAGCCTGTTTTCCGGTAGCAGGGCGCTGCCCAAAGGCGAAGGGTTACCCGTCTTTTCCGAAGCCGCGTGCGGGATGAACCGAATCTACGTGAAGTAAATTTTGGAGTTCAGGAAACAGCTGGGGGCGGAACGTTGATCTTCAGCCAATTGGTATCCACCATTTTGACCATTTCTACCAGCTCATCAAAATTCGATGGCTTGGTCAGATAAGAATTTGCACCCAGATCGTAAGCCTTGCGCACGTCCTGTTCCTGATTTGAAGTGCTCAACACCACGACCGGCAGGCGCTTGAATTCGTTTTGGCTGCGAATCCACTGCAACACTTCAAAGCCAGATTTCTTGGGCATATTCAAATCCAGCAACAACACCGAAGGAAACGGATGCGTCTGGCGATCCGCAAAAGCCCCGGTGCCCTGAATGTAAAAAATCGCTTCTTCGCCGTCAGAAACGACGTTCATCGGGTGCGTCACTCCTGCCTTTTCCAGCGCGTGTTTCATCAGCAACACATCGCCGGAATCATCTTCCGCCAGTAAAATCAATCGGTTAGCCACTGAATCAACGCTACTCGCAACTCCTGTTTTTGAAAACAGAATCTTCCAATCACAAATCTGATTGAAATAGACTCGGGCAGACGCCAAATTATTCTCATGCAATCTGTTTTTACAGGTCCCGTTTACGTGGTGCGCGACAACATCGACACCGACCAGATCATCTCCGCGCAATACTTGAATCTTGTTCCGACGATCCCGGACGAATATGAAAAGCTCGGTAGCTTCGCGCTGGCCGGTTTGCCTGAATCGCTTTACCCGGTTCGTTTCGTCAAAGAAGACCAGCTCGACAGCGATTATCCCATCGTCGTCGCGGGCAGAAATTTTGGTTGCGGCAGTTCCCGCGAGCACGCGCCCATCGCGCTCGGCTCGGCCAATTCAAAAATTATTTTAGCGGAAAGTTTTGCGCGAATTTTTTTCCGCAACTGCGTCGCCACCGGAGAACTTTATCCCTGCGAATGCGCCGACCGTTTGTGCGACATTTTGAAAACCGGCGATGTAGTTACCGTTGATTTGGACGCTGCAAGTGTCACCGTGCAAGCAACGGGAAAGGTTTATTTATTCAAACCGCTGGGAGACGTCCGGCCTGTTGTGGACGCAGGGGGATTGTTCAATTACGCCCGGCAAACCGGAATGATGCCGGTGTGAGGAAACTCAAAAAAACTGAAAGCGATAAACAACAAATCTTTGTGGCTGAATAAAAATGTTAGCTGTATTCGACGCTATGATCTCTCAAAGTATCGTTCCACCAAAACCGACAGCGCATCAAGTTATGCGCCGGAGGAAATCTTGGCGGTGTGGTCTTACAACCGTCGCGCTGGCCTTGTTCGCGATTCTGCTTATGGCTGTTCAGATGGTCGCTGAGAGTCTTTTTGTGACTCGGTGTTTTGTCGGCTGTGTTGTGCTGACGTGCCTGAGCGGGATTCTATCGCTCATTTTTCGTTTCACGGAACGGCCAACAGAGGTCACCATTCGCCGTTGGCCAGAGGAGCCGGCATTGATTCACTAATCTCCCATTTTGATCACAGATAGCTCGATTCGCGGAATATTGAACTCCGTGAGCGGATTTTCCTTGTATCCGCCCCCCCCTAATTTCGCGAGCCAGTTTTCAATCAGCCGCAAAACATTCGCCACATCCAGTTGTTCGTGCGTCGCGGGATATTTTTCCAGATTCGTTCGCGCCAATTTGAAAAGCGCAGCGGATGGACGCAGCCGGTTTTTTTGTAAATGCACAAAAGCACCGGCGAGTTGAATCAAACCTTTGTAGAAATCACCACCAGCCTCTTTACGAATGGGCAACCACAACTCTTCGAGCACATCATGCGATTCGTAAAATTTTCCCTCGTTGAAAAGTTCAAAATATCCGAGGTAATACGGGCTCAATTCCTTTCCGCGATGCCGCTCAATTAACGCCGCAATTTTCGCGCTCTTTTTGCTCACGCCGGGACTTTAACGCAAACGCCCAAAGTCGCAAAGCTGCAAAGGCAATGGGAATTCAAAAGTAAATATTTGGTGTTTCTCTGCGCCTTTGCGCCCTTGCACCTTTGCGTTAATTCCCTCTCCCGCACTTTTTACTTTTTCGCCGCGCCCTTTGCCTTCATTCTTCGCGCATGGCAAAACCAGCTTTAGGCCGCGGTCTCGGCGCGTTGCTCGGCGGAAATCCTCCCGCGACCAAAACAACTGCCCAAATTGCCGTCACCACTCCGGCGGTCGATCCTCGCGATCGTGTTCAGCATGTTCCCATTAAACAGGTTCGACCATGCACGTTTCAACCGCGCAAGGATTTTTCGCAAGAGGCACTCGCTGAACTATCCGCCTCCATTAAAGAACAGGGAATTATCCAACCGCTGATCGTTCGCAAAAATGGAAGCGGCTTTGAACTGATCGCGGGTGAACGTCGCTGGCGCGCAGCACAAATTGCCGGGTTGACCGAAATTCCCATCATCGTCCGCGAGGCCGATGACCGCGCTGTTTTGGAACTGGCGTTGATCGAAAATCTGCAACGCGAAAATCTTAATCCAATTGAAGAAGCTCTCGGCTATTCGCAACTGATCGAACAATTTCAATTGAAGCAGGACGAGGCCGCGATCAAGGTTGGGAAAAGCCGCACGGTGGTGGCGAACGCGCTGCGCCTCTTGAAACTCGCTGGCGAATTGCAAACCATGATTCGCGACGGGCGACTTTCGGTCGGACACGCGAAAGTAATTCTGGGTCTCGCCACTGCGACTGAGCAAAAACTTGCCGCAGAAACAGTTTTGAAAAGCGGATTGAACGTCCGCCAGACTGAGGAACTCGTTTCGCGATTTCAAAACGAGAAAAAAAACGGCGCGTCGAATCCCGCTAAACCTCCGCTGCGCGATGCGCACATCAGCGATTTGGAAAATAAATTGCGCGAACGTTTTGGAACCAAAGTGCAGTTGCGCTATCGCCAGGGCAAAGGCTCGCTCGATATTCGTTTTTTCAACGACGACGATTTGGAACGCGTTTTAAAAATCGTGGGAGTGTCCGTTGAGTAGCTCCGCCTCGTCTATGACTTTTCCCCAGTTGCGCCAGGAATGCGCCTCTCGATTGCGCGCCGCCGAAATCCGCACCGCCGCTTTTCATGCTTTCATTGGATTGGATGGTTTCGTCGATGAAATTGTCCACGCTGTTGATAAGCGGGAGAGCGCCGAACAATTTGATCGCATTCCGCTCATGAGCGAATTCGCCGAGCGCATCGCTGCTGCCGCTGGAAAAAGCACGAACATTGAACTGGCCACTCAACAAATCAAGCTGGGCGGCAACGGCCCCATCATGGCCAACGCGCTCGCCGCTTTTGGAATGAAAGTTTCCTATCTGGGCACGCTCGGTTATCCCGCGATGCATCCGGTTTTCAACGAATTCGCCCAACGCGTGGAGGCGCACACCATTGCTGAAGCGGGCCACACCGACGCTGTGGAATTCGTTGACGCCAAGTTGATGCTCGGAAAAATGACTCAGCTCAAAGACGTCACCTGGAACAACATTCAATCTCGTTTTGGCCGCGACAAATTCGCCGCCAGATTTACCCAGTCAGATTTAATTGGGTTCGTTAATTGGACCATGATTCCTTACATGAGCGATCTGTGGGAATCTTTGCTCAAGGAGCTTTGTCCCTCGGTTAGTGGCCCGCGCCGAAAAATATTTTTTGATCTGGCTGATCCTGAAAAACGAACCCGGGAAGATATTTCGCGCGCTCTTGAATTGATCACGCGGTTTGAAAAATATTTTGATGTGATTCTTGGCCTCAATGAAAAAGAGTCATTTGAAATTGCCGAGGTGCTGGGTTTGCGCTCCAAAGCCGATTCACCGAACGAATTGCTCGGTCTGGCCTGTGAAATAAATCAGATTTTGAAAGTGAATACTTTGGTCGTGCATCCTGTGATCTACGCGCTGGCCGTCAGCGCGGGTGACGCGCAAATCGTGGATGGGCCATTCGTGGGCATACCACTTATCACCACTGGCGCGGGCGACCATTTCAATTCCGGATTTTGTTTGGGTAAATTACTGGGCTTCGACAATGCGATGAGCGTTCTGACCGGCGTGACGACCAGCGGTTATTATGTCCGCACCGCTCACAGTCCAACGCTTTTTCAACTGGCTGAAATGCTGGAAAACTGGACGCCGCGCGAGGGCTGATTTCAACTTTCAAACGCCATGATTCTTCAGATCGTCAAATATGGAAATCCCGTTCTCCGCAAAAAAGGAGCGCGCGTCGAAACCGTCAACGCGGAAATCCGCGCGCTCGTTGAAAACATGCTGGAGACAATGCGGGCGGCGCGCGGAGTCGGTCTGGCCGCGCAACAAATTGGGCAGGCAGTGCAAATTGCTGTCCTTGATGTGCGCGGCGTTAAGGATCGCCCGTCGCGACTGGAACTTAACAACGCTCCCGCCGAAGTCGAGGCGTTCATGCCGGTGGTGTTGATCAATCCCGAAATCAAACCGTTGGCCGACGCCGTGCCCGGGCCGGAAGGTTGCCTAAGTTTCCCGGAATTGTTTGCAGACATTTTCCGGCCCGAATCAGTCGAAGTGCGCGCGCTCAATGCAAAAGGCGAAAGCTTCGAGTTTCGTTGTGGTGGATTGCTGGCCCGCGCCGTCCAACATGAGGTCGATCATCTCAACGGAATTCTCTTCATTGACCGCATGAGCAAGGCCGACAAAGATGATTTGAAACCGGAACTGGACGAACTTCAGGCCAAAACAAAAGCCGCGTTAAAAAAATAAAAACGCCGGTGGACGCGCCGGATGTACTATTTTTCGCAACTTGAATCGTAGAGGCATTTGCAGATGAATAAAACAAAAAGGGCAGGGAAAAATCCCTGCCCTTGGCTAGAAACCGAATTGTTTAATTAAGCCACCAGCTTCTTGCGAATCAGACCGAGACCTGACAACGCAGCTCCGATGAGCATCACAGTCGTTCCACCGTCTGGAACTGATGCTGGAATAGCGGTGTTGGAATCATTGAATGCGAATAGAAAAATTCCACCATTACCTCCGGAACTGTCAGTCACATTAAAACTCCAATTAGCAGCAGTGGTATCGAATCCAGTAATTGAAACCTTTCCAAAACCACCGACGAAAAGCTGATCGCTCCCATTTGGAAAGCTTTGACGACTTACCGTAGTAATTGACTCCAAGTTAAATTGGTAGGTCTTACCGGTCCAAACAAAAGACCACAGCGGGGATACCGTGTTCAGGCCAGTGGAAGAAAAGTTAAAAGTGTTGAAGGTAACAGGTGCTGCGCCAGCCGTGCCAGTATAACTGCCCGATCCACTCGAGACTTGAATATCATTTACCGGAAATGTAGCAATAGTAGCTGATTGCAGACTGGTAGTATTGAATTGAACAGTGCCACCCAATTGAATTGTACCCGTAATTGGAATTGCTTGAACTGATGCCGTAAGACCGACCAAGGCGATAACCCCGGCCAAGATGTATTTATTTTTCATATTTTTTTTTAGTCCGATAATTCGGTTTCTAGTTAATATCAGTTAGCGAGTGCCGTGCCACATTACTATTTCGGGTTGGGCTATAATCACAAAGTGCTATAAACAAACGTCTTACGAATAAATTTTTATTAATGACGTTTCTTGAAAAATTGATAAAGTGTAAGCTCAACCGACGCTTTTCGCCTTTTCCGACATTCGACTTTCGATCTAAAATTTGTCTCACGATTTCAGACGCTCCTAAGTATTGGAGAAAAATCTGTGGGATAAAGCGCATTATTCGTAATTTTTTTCCAGTGCGCGGATGTGAAAACGAAAGGAGCCGTGCATGGAGAAGCTGTCGCAACGCTTTGCAACCCGTCATTCCTTAAAACGCTGATTGGATTTCCCTCCGTAGATGGTATCACCCAAAACAGGGAAGCGAGATGTTGATAATGAACGCGAATCTGATGCGTCCGGCCCGTGTGCAAACGAACTTCGACAAAAATTGAACGGAGGAAGCTTTTGGCGGGAGAAGCGTAAATCCGCGAAGTCTCCCTAAATACGATTCATCCCACAGTAGGCGGGGTTGAATTACCAATAAGCATCGTATCGCCGAAGAAGAAAGAACCCTTATTTTTTCAGGCGATAAAACACCGCGCTTGCCGAAGCATTGTTTGTCACCACAAATTGCCCCCCGACAACGGCGGGTTGGTTGGTCACATTGCTCCAGTTAATGGGAAAAACTAAATTCGTGGCAGATTGCAAAGTGAAACCAGTGGCATTGGTATTCCAGGACAAAATGATATTGCTTCCGCTGGATTTTACGTTTAGCGAAACAGGGACAGAAGTAATCAATCTAAAAACCGTTCCCAAGCCGTTCGTTCCGCCTTCCAACGTGGTGCCATAGAGATTCCCATCATTAGCAAGCAATAAGTGCGCATAGGGGTGGGCTCCGTTGGTATTATTGAAGGAGAGGAGAGTGGTTAATGTCCCGCTCGTGTTCACCTTGAAAACCGTACCCAAATCGTTAGTGCCTCCGAAATAAGTAGTGCCATACATTTCACCTCCTAATAGGATTAGACCGGAACTGGGATACCGTCCGTTAGCCCCATTAAAGGAAAGCAACGTGGTCATCGCCCCGTTTGTGGTTATTTGAAAAACCGTGCCGGCGTTACTCGCTCCCCCCAAACGGGTCGTGCCGTAAAAAACCCCATTTGTCCTGAAAAGCAATTCCGCCCCAGGCTCGCTCCCATTGGTGCCATTGAAGGAACTTAGGGACGTGAATGCACCATTCGTCAAAAATTTAAACACCGTTCCACGGGGTAAACTGCTCCCACCATGCACTGTTGTGCCATAAAAAGCTCCGGTTCCATCACTCTTCAACTCTCCAGACGGGTTTGAACCATTGGTGCTATTAAAAGAAAATAACGTGGTTAGCACGCCGTTGGTCGTTGCCTTGAATAGAGTCCCGAAGCCAGAAGCCCCGCCAAAATACGTTGAACCGTAAAGAACACCATCTGTGGTTTGACTCAGTGCAGTGACCGGAGATTCGCCATTCGCGTTGTTAAACGCGACCAATGAAGTTAACGCGCCATTGGTATTAAGCCTGAAAATAGACCCAAGATTGCTACTCCCGCCAGAAGTTGTTGTCCCATATAGATTTCCATCGCTTCCTTGAAGCAGCCCGGCGATCGGGTTTACTCCGTTGGTTCCTGTGAAGGACACCAGCGGGGTTAAAGCGCCGCTGGTCGTTATTTGAAAAACCGTCCCTAGATTGCTGGTTCCACCTGAAAAAGTTGTTCCGTAGAAAACTCCGTTGCTGGCTTGGATCAAACCGGCATAAGGTTGTGCGCCGTCAGAACCTTGGAATGATTTCAGCAATTCAAAAGTTTGACCCCGCGAGAGAGAGGCGGTCAAAAAAACTGTCGCAACGATAAAATTTGAGGCAAATGAGAGACAGTTTTTGAACATGCTGGGAACTTATCATTTTTTGTGCTTAGAGGATAGAAATGTTTACAATTTTTTTCAGAATAGCGAGTTGGGGGAAATGACTGTTGCCTTTTTCGGCGATCCCATCATCGTGCGTTCAATAAACTTTTCGTAGATTCGAAGGAAGAATATTGAGTTCAGCGCGATATTTCGCGACAGTCCGCCGCGCAATGGCGATTCCTTTTTCCTGAAGCATTTTCACAATTTCCTGGTCGGAAAGAGGTTTGGCCGAACTTTCCTGGCGGAACATTTCAGCAATCATGTCTTTCACGCTTTTGTTCGACATTCCCACGCCGTCGGAGGTCTGAATCCCGGAGCTGAAAAAATATTTCATCTCGAAAATCCCCTGCGGCGTGTCGATATATTTTTGCGAAACCGCGCGGCTGACAGTCGTTTCATGGACGCCCACTACTTCCGCAATCTGCAACATGGTCATGGGCTTCAAATGCGCGACCCCTTTGTCCAGAAAATCACGCTGCCGCTTCACAATTTCCCGCGCAATATTGGTGATGGTTTGCTGGCGTTGATGCAGACTTTTAATCAGAAACTTTCCCGCGCGAATTTTTTCGCGGATGTAATCGCGCACTTCTCCAGAACTGCTGGCCTGCGCCATTAAATCTTTGTAGGTGTTGCTGATGCGCAAATGCGGAATGTGCTCGTTATTCGTCGTGACGTTGTATTCGTCCCCGACTTTTTGCACAAAAACTTCCGGCAAAATATAACGGTCATCGTTCGGAAGAAAATCGCGCCCAGGTCGAGGTTCCAAATGCGCGATCTTCGCCGCAATTTCCTGGGCTTCCTCAACATCAATTCCCAATCCGCGCGCGATGTCGGGATAACGGCGTTTGCCCAAGGCTTCCATGTAATCGCAAATCATTTTATATTCTTGAGAATCTTTGCGACCGGCCCGCTCAAGCTGGAGTAACAAACATTCGCGCAAATTGCGGGCGCCAACTCCAGGCGGATGAAAACTTTGGACGATTTTCAAAATCTCCAGAATTTTATCTTTCGGAATGTTGGTTGCTAAAGCAAGCGACTCGACAATTTGATCGGGCGTCAAAGCCGGTTTGGCTTCGGGATTAGGATTCAGATAACCATAATCATCAATATTCCCAATGATCATTTCGGCGATGCCCCACTGCTCGCGGGTAATGTTCGAGAGCCGCATTTGTTCCAGAAGAACTTCCTGCAAAGAGGTCGCAGCCACCAAAGAATCAAACATGAATTGGCGTTTCTCCTCGGCCTCTGGATTGGAGCGCGAAGGCAAATTCGTCTGCGTAAAATGGTCGCGCCATTCCTGGTCGAGCTGCGTCAATTTCTCAAATTCCGCCTGAAAATCGTCCACCGGATCATTGCTGGGCTTTTCCGTCGCCGGATCGAAATTAACATCGGCGGGCGGTTCGGTCGGGTCGGCATGGTCAATCGACGAACCTTCCTGTAAAGTTTTTTCTTCCTGCTCGATTTCGCTGGCCGCTACTTCTTCCAAGACTGGATTTTGCTGCAATTCCTGTTCAACCAACGCTTTCAATTCCAGCGACGGCGCCTGCAATAACGCCAACGATTGTTGTAACTGCGGCGCCAGCACCTGCGAGAGCGACATCCTCTGTGATAAATGTAAACCTTGCGACATTGCGGCAGATTCTAATGAGAAATTTTTCTAGCTCAAGCGCGAACTCCCGATGTTTTTGGCCGGCTGCTGCGCATAGTTTTACAGCGGTTCATCGTTTCTTTTGCGTTAGACCAGCAGGCGAAAAATTTTCCACGACCAAATTAATCAATTCGCAAACCCATCAAGAGCGTTCATCCAGCGCGGCCAGAACTTCTTCGACATGTTGTTCGGGCTTCACTTTCGGCCAAATTTTTTTAATCCTGCCATCGCCGCCGATCAAGAACGTCACTCGATGCGTGCCCATGTATTTGCGGCCCATAAACGTCTTCTCACCCCAAACACCGTAAGCCTGCACAATTTTACGGTCATCGTCCGACAACAACGAAAAAGGCAACTGGAATTTCTCGCGAAATTTATCATGTGATTTAACCAAATCCGTGCTCACCCCCAAGACAACTACTCCGCGTTTTTTCAATTCCGTAAAATTATCTCGAAAACTACACGCCTGCTTCGTGCAACCGGGCGTATCGTCCTTTGGATAAAAATACAGCACAACATTTTGCCCGCTGAAATCAGCCAAAGAAATTTTTCCACCGCCACTGGCCCCTGCAGTGAACGGAGGAGCCACATCGCCTTCCTTGAGTTTGATATTGGGTTCACCAGGCATAATGAAATTTAAAATATAGAAAAACATTTGAGTTCAACGACACCGGCGGCAACGGGTATCACGGTGCGGGTGCAATGCTTCTGAATCGACCCGAAACTTTTTTTCAACTCGCGCGCCTCGATCATTCGGCTGTGTTCCTGAGGAATTTCACGGTTAACTGAAGCTGAAGTTCGTGCATCGTCGCGTGGTAATGGCGAAACTGCAAATTGGAAATTCCGGGAGCTTCCCTCGCAATCTATTGAACGCAGGGTCCCGGGGTGGATACCGCCTGTTGAATTTGGCGTCTCGCCCAATTCCTGTTTCTAGCGTGGTAACGACCCGGAGCCGCGCGTTCATTTGAAGGACAACACGCCCCTTTGTTGACGCACGTGAAAGCGGCGGAGGGCCGCCGCACTCCACGACGCTGCCGCGAATGCCACTCGCCAACGCGAACGGCAGATAAACTTCCCCCGCGCCCTTGGCCAAATCCTGTTCATGCCACAACTTCACCTTCTCCAGATGCAACCGCAGCGGCGCCTTCAACTTCTCCGGTGACATCGTGACGCGATCCTTCATCCCATTCCCGTCATGCACCTCGATTTTGCTCTGCGCGAAGTCCACATCTTTGACCCGCAAGCGCAGACATTCCAAAAGCCGCATCCCCGTTCCGTATAATAACTGCACCATTAATTGATACTCCGGCGCAATGGCCGCCAGCAGCCGCGCCGTTTCCTCTTTCGAGAGAACAGTGGGCAATTTGGGCTTGCGCGTCGGCCTTTCGATGTCACCGATCTTCCCCAACTCCTTTCCCAAAACCTCGCGATACAAAAACACCAACGCATTGAGCGCCTGATTCTGCGTGGACGCCGCCACATTCCGCTCTGTCGCCAGATGATTCAGATACGATTGCGCTTCCGCCGCGCCCATCTCACGCGGATGCCGCCAGCCTTTCTCCCTCTCCGCTCCCTCTCCTGGGGGAGAGGGCAGGGGTGAGGGCGAGCCTCCCGATCAGTCCGCTGAAGCATATTCCAGCAAACGTTCCTCCCAATCATATTTCTTCTCCATACTTTTACTTAGTTGAAAGTTGAACCCCATCAATCCAACGGACTGCGCACTCCCAACCCCGGTTTGTTCAACACATGCGTGTAGATCTGCGTCGTCGCCACATCTTTATGCCCAAGCAACTCCTGCAACGTTCGAATATCATATCCATTCTCCAACAAATGCGTCGCAAACGAATGGCGCAACGTGTGACTCGTTGCATTTTTTGTCAGCCCCGATGCCCGCGCCGCTTCTTTGATGATCTTTTGCACGCCGGTATCCGACCAATGATGCCGCTTGGGGACGCCATCCAACGGATCGACCGCCATCCGCTTGGATGGAAAAACCCATTGCCAGCCAAACTCCTTGTCCGCGTTCGGATACTTCTTCTGCAACGCTCCGGGCAGATACACTCGGCCAAACCCCGCCGCCAAATCCTTTTCATGCAACGACCGCGCCCTGGCCAACTGCGCTCGCAACGGCCCGACTAGCTTTTGCGGCAACATCGTGACCCGATCTTTGAACCCTTTAGCATCCCGCACGAGGATTTGGCCGTGCGCGAAATCAATATCTTTCACGCGCAGACGCAAACCCTCTAAAAGACGAAGCCCTGTGCCATAAAGCAGTTGAAAGAACAACCGATAACCCGCCGGGATTGCCGCCAACAATTGTTTGACCTCATCCTTGCTCAAGACCTCACGCGCGATCTTGCCCCGATGCGCCCGCTCGAAGTCACCCAGAAAACCAATCGGCTTGCCCAACACATGGCGATAAAGAAAGACCAGCGCATTCAAGGCCTGATTTTGCGTGGAAGCCGAGACACTCCGCTCCGTGGCCAGATGCACCAGAAAATCACGCACTTCAGTTTCCGCCATGTCACGCGGATGCCGCCAACCATCTCCCTCTCCTCGGGGGAGAGGGCCGGGGTGAGGGCGAGCGTTCCCCTGTTTCCGATGAAACTGAATAAATCGCCGCATCCATTCCCAATACGCTTGCTCCGTCCGCAGCGAGATGTGCCGGAACCGGGCGACTTCGCGAAGCTGCTCCCGCAACCGCAATTTTGGGTTGGGCAGAAAATATTCCCGGGGCGGTGTTTCCATAAAAAAAGAGTGGCCAGCAACAAGCCGCAAGCGTAGGGTCGTGGCAAGTGAAAACCATAATATGCCGCCAAATCCCGGAGATAGGCCGCGAAACGAGCCACTTTGGCGGCTCATTACAATGTTAGGCAACTTCGCACCATGACTGAAGACGATTACATTTCCGAGTTGCGAGCGCGTTGGCCACGCGAGCACAGCGACGATGTCACGTTGGAGACCATCGCCCTCGTGGATGAGGCGGTTCGCGCCTTCCCATTATCGGTTCAGTTATTGGTCATGCGCGGCAATCTGATTGAGCTTGGCCCAGAGGATTGTCCGCACAGTTTGGATGACGCGTTGGCTTGCTACCAGAGAGCCATTGAGATTGAGCCGCAGTTTGCAGACGCTTGGGACGAGATCGGGCACTTTTATGATGCAGTGCTTGACGATGAGAAGTCAGCGCAGGAGTATTTTGAGAAAGCCAAGAGATTGAGACATGACCATGTGGCCTAACAAATCGCTGGAGCCCCTATGAGGGTTGTCAATAGTGCAGTGGGCGTTGTTTAGTTTTTCTTTCTTTAAAAGCTTCTTTTCCTTTCCCGGTTTTTCCAGTTTGATCCGTCTTGTTCCGCA
>JBDSYB010000068.1:0-5094 GCA_039925885.1 Verrucomicrobiota bacterium | reverse complement strand
CGACCGCCATGCCGTATTTTTTCGTGATGCCGTTTCCATCCGCGAGCGCGCCGTGGCAAGGCAAACAACTGATTTGAAAACGTTCGCGTCCGCGTTCCATTAATTTGCGAGTGACGGGAATGGGAATGACTTCAACGCCGTTCGTTGTGCCGGGAATTAATCCGGTATTCACGGGGGTGCTTTCATAATGAGACCCGCGAGCAACTGTTCCCGCGACCGGCAAACGTGAACTGCGACCATCAGCGGAAAAACTAAAGTCCGCTTGCGGACGAAGTTTCAATTGACGATCCATGTCGTCGAAAAATTCCAACGGCGGTTTGCGCGACATGCTGCCGCGAAAACCCATCACGCTCACGACGAGCACGCAGAGCAAAGCAAAAACTAGAAGGAAATAACGCATCAGGTTTCCTCCACGATTTCGATGTGCTTGCTGCCGGTGTTTTCGAGCAGCTGGCGGGTTTCGGTTTCGGAATATTTTGGATCAGCGGTTTCGATCACGACGAAAAATTTGTCATGCGTCACTTGTTTAAATCGCCGATTCTTCAAAAGCGGATGATGCAAGCGCGGGAGGCGGTTCATCCCGAACATGCCGAACAATGTCGCGAATGACGCGAATAAAATCGTCAGTTCGTAACTCACCGGAAATGCGTAGAGCGGACTGAACAACGGTTTTCCGCCGACCACGATTTGATAATCAAAACCGTTCATGAACCAGATCATTGACATCCCGGTAGCGAGGCCAATCGCGCCGCCGAAGAAAGAAAACCAGCCGACTTTGGAATTTTTCAAACCCATCGCGGCGTCCATTCCATGAACGGCGAACGGAGTGTGGACATCCCATTTTCGGAAACCAGCATCGCGAACTTGTTCCGCTGCGCGAATCGCATCACCGGGCGTATCGAACTCCGCGATGATCGCGTATGGCCGCGATAAAACTGGCGCCGTCGTGCTGGCGTAAGTTTGTGGTTGAGTGGCCATTAGTGATGCCCTCCACTTTTCGCGCCACCCAACGGATGATGCGCGTCAGCTTGCGGCGTGACGCCTTTGACTTCGGAAATGGCGATGAGCGGGAGGAATCGCATGAACAACAGAAACAGCGTGCAGAATAATCCGAACGAACCAATGAACGTGCAAATATCCACCCAGGTTGGGACGAAGTAGCTCCAGTTCGACGGCAAATAATCGCGATGCAACGAAGTCACGATAATGACGAAGCGTTCAAACCACATCCCGATGTTCACAAAAATCGAAATGATGAAAACGGTGACGACGCTGCGGCGAATTTTCTTAAACCAGAATAGTTGCGGGCAAATGACGTTGCACGAAACCATGCTCCAGTAAGCCCACCAATACGGACCGAAGGCGCGGTTTTTGAAAGCATAGAGTTCGTAAGGATTGCCGCCATACCAAGCGATGAAAAATTCCATCGCGTAGGCGTAACCAACGATTGAGCCGGTCGCCAAAACGACTTTGCCCATGAGTTCGACGTGACGAAGGGTGATGACATCCTCCAATCCGCAGAGTGTGCGAATCGGAAGCATCAACGTCAGCACCATGCCGAAACCGGAGAAAATTGCGCCCGCCACGAAATACGGCGGAAAAATAGTCGTGTGCCAGCCGGGAACTTGCGACACAGCGAAGTCGAAAGAGACGATTGAGTGAACGGACAAAACGAGCGGCGTCGAAATACCAGCGAGCAGCAAATACGCTTTTTCGTAATTTCTCCAATGACGATTCGCGCCCGTCCAGCCGAGTGCGAAAATTCCGTAGAAAAATTTCTTTGATTTGGAAACGGCGCGGTCGCGCATCGTTGCCAGATCAGGAACAAGTCCAGTATACCAGAACAACAAGGAAACGGTTCCGTAAGTCGAGACGGCAAAAACGTCCCAGAGCAGCGGCGAACGAAATTGCGGCCAGATGCTGTTCGCGTTCGGCATTGGAACAAGATAACCAGGATAAAGCGCGAACCAGATACGCCCAGTATGAATGACCGGGAAAATCCCAGCGCAAACGACGGCGAAAAGTGTCATGGCTTCGGCGGCGCGATTGATCGATGTGCGCCATTTTTGGCGAAGCAAAAACAACACAGCGGAAATCAAAGTTCCGGCGTGGCCGATGCCGATCCAGAAAACGAAGTTTGTAATATCCCACGCCCAACCGACTGGATTATTCAATCCCCAAACACCAATGCCGGTTGAAATCAAATAGGCGATGCAACAAAACATCATCGTCATCACCGACGCGCTGATGATGAACGCGGGCCACCACCATTTTGGCGTTTTGCCTTCGGCGATTCCCGCGATTTTGTCCGAGATCCAGCCGAAGCTGCGGTTGTTCAAGACCAACGGTTCGCGTTCCAATTCCACTGGCGGCGCTTCAACTTTTACTGTGGTGACTTGAGCCATCAGTGCGCTCCTTTCTTAACTTCGCCGTTGGCAGGTTCGGGATGCTTCTCGCCTGGTTCTTGAAGACCGGCTTCATTCTTCGCGGTGTAATCCGAAAAACTCGAGGGCACTTCTTTGAAATCCGGCATCTGCGGATTCGGATTGCGGATGCGCGCCAGATAAGTCAAACGCGGTTTCGTATCGAGAAATCCGAGGACAGCGTAATTGCGTTCCTGCTCTTTCAATTTCGCCACGCGACTTCCTTTGTCTAAAATATTTCCGAAGACGATGGCTTCCGCCGGACAAACTTGCGCGCACGCCGTCGTGAAAGTTCCTTCGGGAACGCGAACGTCGCCCGACGCACCAACTTTCACCTTTTGCGAAATTTTCGCGCCTTCGATTCGCTGAATGCAGAACGTGCATTTCTCCATGACGCCGCGCATGCGAACGGTCACGTCAGGATTTTTCAACATCTTGATCATGTCGTATTCGAGCGGCTCACGTTTCGCGAGTGGACCTTGATAAAGTTTTCCACGCGCGCCTTTCGACGTGTCGGCCAGATCATTCGGGCGTTTGTTGAAATCGAAGAAATTAAAGCGGCGAACTTTCCAGGCGCAGTTGTTGGCGCAATAACGAGTGCCGACGCAACGATTGTAAGCCATAACGTTGATGCCTTCTTCGTCGTGGACCGTGGCGTTAACCGGACAGACACTTTCGCACGGCGCGCTCGCGCAATGCTGACAAAGCATCGGCTGATTGGCGACTTGCGGATCAGAAACATCACCAGCGTAATAGCGGTCGATACGCATCCAGTGCATTTCGCGGCCTTTGTTGACCTGATCTTTTCCAACGATGGGAACATTGTTTTCGCTCTGGCAAGCGACGACGCATGCGTTGCAGCCGACGCAGGAGTTCATGTCAATCGACATGCCCCACTGATGAACCTCACTCTTCAACACCGGATGAGAATCGTATGGATGCGTGTAAATCGGTCCGGCATTCGGAGCGTGCGCTTCCAAATCCATGTTCTTGGCGAAGGCTGGTTTCGCTTTGTATTGCTCAAGATTTGCTTCGCGAATAATCGGGCGACCTTCCATCGAGCCGTGTTCCTGAGTGGAAACGACGCGACGAATTTGACCGGTCTTGCTGATTTTCGCGCCGCTCGCAAATGATGGTGAATCGGACGTGCGAAGAAGATAGGCGTTGTAACCTGCGCCAGTTCCGACGCGACCGGTTTTGCTGCGCCCGTATCCGAGCGCGAGAGCAATCGTGTTGTCCGCGAGACCGGGTTGAATCCAAACTGCGCCTTGAATTTTGCGTCCGTTCAATTCGACTTCGACGATATCGTTTCCGTCAACGACACCGCGATCATTGTTCTTTAAATCATCGTCCTTGCGACCTTTTACGACTCGCAAATCAAGCGCCTTCGCCGTCTTCGGACTGACCATGATGACGTTTTCCCAAACGACTTTCGTAATCGGGTCGGGCGTTTCCTGGAGCCAGCCGTTGTTGTTGTAACGACCGTCGTCGACGCTGTAATCGCGGTGGAAAACTATTTCGTATTCACCGGCGGCAGAAGATTTTGCCTTGGAAAGTTCCTGACCGATTCCACCAAGATTCGCCGAGACAGTAACCGCTTTTGATTCGCTCTTTACCAAATAACCGTCATGCAAAAATTTCTTCCACGCTTCGTTAAAAATATCGCCTCCCGAATCAAAACGAAATGTTTGGAAAGTTTCGCGAACGATGTCGAGCGGACGAGTCGTGTTGATTCCAGCGATGCGCGCGAGAATTTCGATTTCGGTCACGCCGTTGAAAAGCGGTTCGATCAAGGGCTGAATCGAAACCACTGTGCCGTCAACAGTTCGTGCGTCGCCCCACGATTCAAGGAAGTGCGCCATCGGCAAATGCCACGTCGCGCCGACAGAAGATTCGTCTTCGTAATAACCGAGGCGAACGACCGTCTTTGCTTTTTTGATTGAGTTCGACCAATCCAAATCTGCAGGCGCGGTGTAGTTTTGATTTCCGCCGAGGACAACGAGCGTATCAACTTCATTCGCGTTCAGCGCTTTCGCCAAATCGTTGATCGAACCTTCGCTCGATTTTGCGACGGGATGATAAACAACCGCGTTTCCAATACTGCCGAGCGCGCTGTTGATCGCGTTCGCAATCAAATGCACGGCGAGCGGTTGGCGATGACCGGCCACGACCACGCTGCCTTTTCCGTGTTGAACCAAATCTTTGGCGCACTCAGCGATCCACTTTGCGTCGCCTTTAAATGACGCGGCCAATTCGCTCAAACCATTTAAATCACCTTTGACAATTTCAGACGCGAGCTTCGCAGCGAGAGGCAAAATCTGACTGGGCGCGAGGCGAAGACGATGGTCGGCGTTCATGCCGGTCACCGAGAAAATTGCTTCGGCAACGTAAAGACGATTCATGTCGTCGGTCGGCTTTTCCAACTTACGACCTTTGGCGTAACCACGAATCGAACGATAAGAATCTTCTTCCGCACCGAGGAAATCACAATCGAGCGACAAAATGCGCTTCGCATTTTCCAATTTGTATTCCGGCGCGACCGGCTGACCGAAAGCAATCGCAGCCGCTTTGCTGGAGACGGCCAAATCAATTGCTTCGTCAATATACCAACGCGCTTTTGGAAATTTTTCGCTGATGATTTTCTGCAAACGCGCGCGTGAAGGCGAACTGC
>JBDSYB010000067.1:0-7353 GCA_039925885.1 Verrucomicrobiota bacterium | reverse complement strand
CGGAATTGATTCTGCAAAGAAAGCCGCAGCCCCTCAAGCGTCAGCAGCGGTTGCACATCCGTGATGTCCGGCAGTTTGCTGGCGATCAATTTCGCGCAACCTCCGGTGGCAATGACGGGAAACGTATCGCATTTGAGTTCGCGTTTTAGTTCGTTGAGCAATCCACGGATCAGCCCTCGATAACCATGCACCGCTCCGATCAACATAGCTTGCCGAGTATTTTTCCCAATGACGCCGCGAACCTCGCGTATCTGAATCTTCGGAAGCAACGCGGTTTTTTCGTGGAGATAATCTGTCATCGCCGCCAGACCCGGCGCGATAATTCCGCCAACATAATCTCCTTTCGCGTCCACCACGTCGAACGTGACCGCCGTGCCGAAATCCACCACCACCACGGGCGCGCCAAATTGAATTTTTGCCGCCAGCGAATTGGCGAGACGATCTGGTCCGATCGTTTCCGGTTTAGGATAATCAATACCGATTCCGCGCACGGTTTTATGGGTCAGTTCAAAACACTTGATCTTCCCCATTTCCCGGCAGAGGGCGTGGACAAAGGGCGTGGCACCGGGAACAACACTGCAAAGCGCTGCGGAACCAATTGATTTTCCATGCGTGAAATTAGAAACGAGGTTCGCGGCGCGTCCGCTCGACCACGCCGCCGTTGGAATATTGGTTTGCTTTACAATCCTCTCGTCGTCGGCCAGTCCGAGATGCGTGTTGGTGTTTCCTACGTCGAGCAAAAGAATCATCACTTGGTCAAGGAATTGGTCGTTTCTAAAATCAAAGGCTCCGTCACATCCTGCAAAATTGTCTTGGATTTTTTCCCTGCTTTCGAGCCAGCGTTCAGGAGAGTGTCGAAATCCAGGGAGCCGGACAAGCCCGCTTTCAAAATCAGGACGACGCCCACCGTCTGGAAATCCAGATCCGTTTTTAAATTGTGAAAAACTTCGTTGGTCACGGCAAAATTCTGCCGGAAATTCTTCTCTGGTGATTTCTCGCTGGTAAACTCAATCAAGCCGAGCGACATCTCCAACCGGTCAATTCCATCGAATACATAAGCCGAGGAGTCTATTTTGGTGCCCTTCCCCCGAGGGCGTGGTAAGCCAACGGCATTTTTTTGGTTTTGGATACCATCGATATTTTTCCCCCCTTCCGCGTTCTCGACGACATGCACTTTCTGGAGGTTAAACCGGACAAGTTTTAGATGCAGCTTTCCCGTGCGAAGGGCGTCACGATCATATTCAATATGCAATTCTGGCATTTCCAGAAAAGTATCAGCGTGAAATTGAGTCGGGTTTTTCAAAACAAGATCGTAAAAATCAACAGTGGCATTCCGAATCCCGAGGTTGAGTTTGCCAATGGAAGCGCGAAAACCGGTCTGGGATTCGATGCGGCGCTCCGCTAGAAGTTTGGCAATCGCATCAATGGACAGAATCGCTGTGATTGCCAAAACGAAAAGGCCCGCTAATGAATAAGCAATCCAGCGCAAGAATTGCTTGTTTGTGGGACGTTTCAACGTATGCGGGCTACGCTTAGAATTTCTAACTTACGGATGATCGAAGTGCAACTTACGGCGGAAATCGGTCCACGGTAATTTTGCCTAAACGAATCAGGTCTGTATTGCCATTAGCGGGTCCTCTTTGGATAGCATCTTTTGACTTCGGGTCCTTCAATTTGAAAATTTCGGCATGGCTGTCAGCGAAACTCAAAGCAAAACCCAGATTGTGCCGCTTTGCCGGAAGATCATACCATGTTCTTGCACCCGGTTCCACGACGAACAGTCCATCATTAATGCTTGCTTCGTCTTCATCTATAAAAACCCACACCGCCGATGGATTTTTCATGTCCGTATCTTTCCCATAAGAAAAAGCGTATTCCACCGATTCCGCAGGAACCGGCTGAACCGTGCGCGCACCCATGAATGAATTCATTGAATAACTACGAATAGTGTTCGTGCCATTGATGGCGTTAGGATCTGCAGAACAACGCCACGCTCCCATGTTTTTAACGTACGGATAAAGCAACCCTCGTTGGACATACAGAGGATTAATCGAGGCTGGACCGAAAGGCCGGATGCTGCCTAGCACCCAAACGTTGACGCCCCATTGGGGTTCGTAATTGGGCACCAGACTGCCTCTGAAATCCTGCGAATACATCGCCCAGCCAAGACCCATTTGCTTCAAGTTGTTCATACAACTGATTTGCTGCGCCTTGACTTTTGCCTTGCTCAAAGCCGGCAGAAGCAGGCCAGCCAAAATGGCGATGATGGCAATCACTACCAACAATTCGATCAGTGTGAAACCGCAGTTTTTAGCGCGCTGAGGGGGCATATCTAATCAGTGCCATTTCGAGAGGACTTTTTCAATAGGGAATTTTAAATAAAAAAGCCGGGAGGAAACCTCCCGGCTTTCATAAACTTCCGCCGCTTCAATTTACTGCAACTTGAAGAATTTTGCGGATGCAGAACTGACACTCTCGATGTATGGACTGACCGTGGTGACTACAGTATAAGTCCCATCAATCGTTGTCGATGATAAGAGCGTGTAAGTACCGGTCCAACTCAAAACCACATCATTTCCGCTTCTAGTAATATTGAGAACTGGAGCCGGGACGGCCAAGGCCATCAACCCTTGATTTTCATTGAACGCGTAAATTCGTCCGTTGGGACCGAAAACAATATTGCCCGTTCCAAAGGAAGCGGTCGGCGAATTATCAGCAGGATGGTTGTAGAATTCAAAATCCAACAACACCGGCGCGCTGGATAAGTTAGAAATGCTGTAGAGGCGCATATTGTCTGGGTTTTCAGAGCCGACGAAATTCATCGCTAGCCTTGCGCCAACCGGATCAACTCCGATCGGACCTCCATTATCCAGATTGGCATAGGAATGAAGAATCACTCCATCAAAACCAATGTGATACAGTGGCGTACCGCCATTAACCTTTGCCCAAAAGGTATCACCCGCGCCAAAGGCCAACCCGAGTCCGAATTGGTCGGCTCCCAGCCCTGTTACATTGATTGTGGTAGCCGAGGCATCGGTCGCGTTAATCAAGGCAAATTGGATTCCGTTGCGAGATCCCACCAAAATCCGCGCATCCACGCCCGTGCCTCTGGCGGTAATAGTGTCACCCCATCGATTTTGAGTGCCGCTGCCCGGATCACCCTGATAAAAAAGAACCGGCTCCGTTGCTGGATCGGTGTTGTCGTAGCGGTATATCTTGAAAGGGGTAGAGGCCGCATTGAGTTCAAGATTTGCCACGTAAATTTTACCGTCACCGTCCACAGCAACCACGTTTTGGGCAAAAAAGCCACCGGCGATAATGCCAATTCCTTCGTTTAGGAAATGTAAAGTTGCCCCAGTTTGAGCGTCCAGAACGTAAACTCGTCCGCCTGCGACTTCTTTTCGGCTGACCACCAGAACCTGATTCGAGGGCGCATAATAGGTCATACCCCGAGTCGTGCTACCGCTGGTGTTAAACCATGTGTTGGCCGTGTTTACCTTCCAAAGTGGAGCTACCACATCAGGATTCGGGTTCGCGAAAACTGTGAGCGTCACGGGCGCACTAGTGACCGAACCGAAAGGATTAGAAACGACGAGCTGATAGACACCCTCACTGGCGGTGGTTACATTGAAATTTGTGTACGATGCAGTTGTTGCGCCCGGAATATTCACAGAGTTGAATTGCCATTGAAAAGTGAGAGTAGGGGCGCCACTTGCTGCCGCGGTGAATACCGGATGCGAGCCTTGAACGGCAAATTGGTTCGTTGGTTCAGTCACGAAATAGGGGGCGCTGATTGTCAGGGTCGCAGCAGCACTTCCCACGCTTCCATTTGCGTTGGAAGTAACGACCGAATAAAAATATCGAACGTCATTCGTTCCAACATTGGTAATGGTTAATGTAGAACTCGTCGCACCCGCGATGGGCAATATGCTGTTTGTTCCGCCCAAGCTTTTACGCCACTGATATGTTAATGTGCCACCCGTCGCCCCTACAGAAAAGGTGGCGTCAGAACCTTTAGTGACAAGCTGGTTAGCAGGTTGGGTGCTGACCAATGGAGGATCTTTGACAACCGATAGACCGTCATATCCTGCTTCGCCGCCCACAGAGCTCGTGGTTCCGAACCCAACTACAACCGAACTCCAACTTCTTGCCAATGAATTCGTGTATTGGTCCGGGGGAACCGTCCTTCCGAGAACATCATCAACATAGAACCTGACGGTGCCATCTGCAGTCCGCTCCACATCAAACTTATGCCATCCGATAGATCGTCTCGGGGTGCCCGGATTATTAAGGTTGAAAAGCTGGTTTCCTGGTATAAGCAGGTCAGTCATTTTTCCCTGATAGTTTGTTGATTGGAACGTATCACCAAGCGCGGTTGCATTATTGAACCATCCGAATCCAAAGCGATGTGCAACCGTGCTATCACCAACACCAACAGGAATTCGGGTGGATCCCACAGTTGCACTGATACTATCTCTGTAGAGGTAGGCAGTGAAAATAGAATGCTCTCCAGCAATCACAGGAGTGGGCAATGTTTTCGCCGCGCGATCACCTGCGATCAGCGTGATGGCGCTTTGCACGCCTGAAGTCGGGATTATATTCCGACTGGAAACTCCTAAGTTGTTTCCGGAAGCGCCATTGGCCGTCCAGTCAACGATTCCAGATTCGAAATCATCCGTGAAAAGCACTTGTCCGTGGGCCGCCAGGCCCGCCGCAAGAGTGAAACATATGAAAGCTCCTTTCATTGGCTTAAATGAAAATAGCCCAGAAACTAATTTTGGTTCATGCATGACTAACTATTATCCGCCGAACAGGTTGGGGCAACATTTTTTTTATGTTTTTTACCGATAAACAAACCGCATTATTGGCTGGCCTTATGGGGGCGAAAGAGCGGCGCAGATCACGACAGGCGCGAGTGTTTGCCCAGTCGATCCGATTCAAGCTGTCAAACAAGCAAAAGCCTGTTGATCTCAGGGGAATTCTCTGTTTTACAGCCGCAAAAAAATCTTCCTCCGATACAAAAACCAAACGAACCAGAACGCCAGTGCAAGGCCCACGAGTGCAATGACCAAATCTCCACTGCCTTTTGCCAAATGCGTTTCAAAAAACGCCCTCACATCACCGCCGACGAATCTTCCGCCTAATTTCCGGAAGCCACCAATCACATTGCTCGTCACGTAAATCGTAATCGAATTCATGCCCATCCACACAAACGGCTGGCACCACGTTTGCCATTTCATCACATCGACCATCCAATAAAATATACCAAGCAACATCGCGCTGTAGCCGCCTGCGACCAGAACATATGAGGAACTCCAAATCTTTTTCACGACTGGAAATTGCATTCCCCACAAAAATCCCAAAACAACCGCCGCCGCGCCGAACGAAAACAGGTAGATCAATTTCCATTTGTCGCAATAGTTTGCGTTGAGCAAAAGCAATCCGGCGAACACCCCAAGCAGACATGTCGCGATTGCCGGAAGCGTGCTGAGAAACCCTTCCGGGTCCCAATAGACGTCGTATTTTTTCCCTGGCAAATATTGAAAATCAAAATGGCACGCCAGATTCAATCCTGGCTCGAATTTTGCCGTTGTCATTTCCGTCGTGCGATTGAACTTCGACTTTGCCCACTCCGTCGCGGGATGGTTGGCGATGATGGAAAAGTTTTTGCCTTCTTTATTTACATAAAAACCTTTGCCGGTGCGCAATAGCGCGGCCATTTTCATGTCGCCCTCGTTTTCCGCCAATTGCGCGAGACTGGTATTCTCCAATTGAATATTGCGAATCGGCACGAAATTCATCATTGCCCAATAACCAACGAGCAAGGCAGCCGCCCACCCAACGAGCATTCGAGGTTTGAAAAAAATAAACAGCAATCCACCAAAAAAATAGCAAAGCGCGATGCGATTGAGCACGCCGAGCAAACGCATGTCCGGCCATGGATTGGTAAATCCGCCCGAATAGAGCAGGGCGATGACGAACAACAAAACAAAACGCCGCGTCAAACGCTTCAACGCTTCTTTGCGTCCTCCTATTTCGATTTGTTTGGTAAGGGAAAAAACAAGCGAGACGCCCATGATAAAAATAAAGAGTGGAAAAATCAGGTCATAGAAATGAAACCCCGCCCAATCAACGTGTTCCAGTTGGTCGGCCAGAAAGGCGGCAATAGAAAAGCCTTTCGCTTCGGCCGTGGACGAGGATGCTCCGCCCCGGCTGATCCGGTTAAAGGCATGGACCAACGCGTCGCCCGCGATAATCCAAAACATGTCGAAACCGCGCAGAGCATCAATCGACTTCAGGCGACCAGGCATGGCGGGTGAAGTTGCGAACGCAGAAGAAGTTGCCGGGGCCGGAGCAATTTCAGACATGGCGATAGCAGTAGGAAACTTTGCATCAGGATTCAAGACGAATCCTGTTGAGCCTTCTGCATAAAAAAAATTGCTCGCGTTTGCCTCGCTGCCCATAGTCGCCGCGTGAATCTTCTGCCGATCATCATTCGCGAACTTCGCGCCGAATCACGTCGCCCCGTCAATTATTGGCTGCGCACCGTTTGCGCAATTTTGCTCACGATTCTCTTTGGCATTTTTCTTTCGAAACAAAGCGACCCAGACTCCGGTGCGGAAACATTTTCCACCTTGAGCGTGACGGTTTTTTGCGCGACGTGGATTGTGGTGCCGCTTTTGTGCGCCGATTGCATCAGCCGCGAGAAACGCGAAGGCACACTCGGACTGCTTTTTCTGACGCCACTCAAACCTTTGGAAATAATGGTGGGCAAAGGCAGTATTCACGCGTTGCGTTCGCTAACATTTGTCCTCACGGCGATGCCGGTGCTGGCGGTTCCGTTAGCTCTCGGCGGAATTACGCGCAGCGACGTCCTGTGCAGTGTGGTGCTGGATTTAACCGCGCTTTGTTTTGCGCTTGCCGCAGGAATTGCCGCTTCCTCCATCGCCACGCACTGGTCGCGCGCCTTGATGCTGGCGGAAATATTCACCCTCGGTTTTGCGCTGGCGTTTTTTCAATGGACAGGAGTTTTTCTCGCCATGTCCGATGCACCGCTGCTCGAGAAAATTTCTCACGCGCTCAAAATATTTTTTTTCCAATGGGAAAGCGCTGGATCAAAAGCAGGAGCTAATTTTGGAACTGGAGAAATTATTTTCGTCGCGTTTTCGCTTTTCGTTATGTCGGCGCTGACTTTGATTCTGGTGGTTTTGTTTTCCGCAGCCCGCTTGAAAAATTCGTGGCAGCAAAATCCGCCCTCCACCCGCTTGCTGGCGATGGAGGAAACATTTTGCTCGCCTCGTTTCGGGCGCGGCCTTTTAAAATCGCGAACCCGCTCGCAGCTTTCGCGCAATC
>JBDSYB010000066.1:0-4639 GCA_039925885.1 Verrucomicrobiota bacterium | reverse complement strand
GGGCCGTGCGCCGAGAGCAAAGCCTTGTTCGCGGTGACCACGGTTTTCCCTTTTCCGAGGGCGGAAAGAATCATTGATTTCGCGACACCCGTTCCACCAACGAGTTCAATGACGATTTGAATATGCGGATCGTTGACCACGTTCTGCCAGTCGAGGGTCATTAACACTTTTGGAATTTCGTAAGGACGCGGTTCATCGAAAGCCTTGACCGCGATTTTGCGAAAAATAATTTGGACGCCGAGCCGCGATTGCATGAGCGCCCCATTTGTCTGGAACGCGTGAAAAACTCCGCTGCCAACCGTGCCGCCGCCAATCATTCCGATATTGATTTCTCGCATGAGGCGCAGAGAGTGCCGAGGATTCGCGAGGGCGACAATATTTTTTGAGCTGCGAATAATTCGTCCGCGAAGCCGCGATTTATATTTTTTTCTGAAAACTAATCCCATGAAACGACCCGGTATTCGTAATGGTCAAAGTCTTTGGTGGTGGCGCCGGGAATATTCTCGTCGTTAAATCGCCATTGAACTCTACGCACTGATGGGTAAAACCCACAAGCTGCATCAGGCGTTTCATCGCCATTTTTCCTTGAGGCAACCCGCCTTCATGCGCAGCTTATCTTTCACAATTTATGAATACCGGCATCACTGCAATCAACGAAGAAGTCCAACGCGCCAGCGCTTTCGTGCGCCCGCTCATGAGCGAGATGAGCAATGTCATCGTCGGCCAGACTTATCTGGTCGAGCGGCTCATCATCGGCCTGCTCGCCAACGGCCACGTTTTACTCGAAGGCGTTCCCGGTCTCGCCAAAACCCTTTCCGTCAAAACGCTGGCGCAATGTCTCAGCGTGAAATTCGCCCGGTTGCAATTTACGCCCGACCTTTTGCCCGCCGATTTGATTGGAACACAGATTTACAATCCGCAAAGTGGCGGATTCACCACGCGCAAAGGACCGATTTTTGCAAACCTCGTTCTCGCCGACGAAATCAATCGTGCGCCGGCCAAAGTGCAAAGCGCTTTGCTCGAAGCGATGCAGGAAAAGCAGGTCACCATCGGCGATCAAACTTTTAAATTGGAAGAACCGTTTCTCGTTCTCGCCACGCAAAATCCGATTGAGCAGGAAGGAACTTATCCCCTGCCCGAAGCGCAAGTGGATCGTTTCATGTTGAAACTGAAAATTGTTTATCCATCGCGCACCGAGGAACGACAGGTTCTCGATTTAATGGCGCGCACCGGCCCGCCGCCGAGCGCGCAAGCCGTCGTCACAGCGAAGGAAATTTTTGAAGCGCGAAAAGTGGTCAATGACATCTACATCGACGACAAAGTGAAGGATTACATCGTCGATGTCGTCTGCGCGACGCGCGAGCCGGAGACTTACAAGATTCAACTGCAAGGGATGATTCAACTCGGCGCATCACCGCGCGCGACGATCGCCCTCACGCTCGCGGCGAAGGCTTTCGCGTTTTTACGCGGACGCGGCTACGTCACGCCGCAAGACGTAAAAAGCATCGGCATGGATGTTCTGCGCCACCGCGTCGCCATCACCTACGAAGCCGAAGCGGAAGAAAAAACGAGCGAGACCATTGTGCAGAAGATTTTTAACGAATTGCCGGTGCCGTGATTTATGCCGACAATTTTTATCGAGGGTTACAAATTTCGTTTCTACTCGTCTGATGTGAACGAGCCGCCGCACGTTCATGTCATTCAGGCTGAACGCATGGCGAAAATCTGGCTCAAATCCCTAGAAATCGAATACAATCGCGGCTACAATAAAGCCGAGTTGAACAGACTTTTAAAACTTACCAAACAAAACGAAACCAAACTATTGGAGGCATGGCATGAGCACTTTGACCGCTAAAACCACAGAACAAGTCCACGCTAAAGGAGTCCGCATCACTAACGGCACACTGCACGTCCGGCTTGACGACGGACGCGAAATCAGTCTGCCGCTCGCGGAAGTGTCGTGGCTGAAATGGCTCGCCAAGGCCACACCCAAGCAACGCGCCAACTGGTCGCTTGAGCCGGGCGGCTTCGCGATTTACTGGCCGGACTTGGACGACGGCATCGAGGTTTGTCACTTGCTGGACACGCAGCCGATTGCGTGAGTGATGCGTCGCCATCACCTACGAAGCCGAAGCGGAAGATAAAACCAGCGAGACGATTGTGCAGAAAATTTTTAACGAATTGCCGGTGCCGTGAAGTATTGATTTGTAAAAATTCCGCAGGATTGAATGCTAACTTCGTCGGCCTCGGACTCATGGCGCGGAACTTGGTTACTCTTAATTTTCCCAAACAAGTGATGTATCTCAAACAAACAAGTGTTGGCCCATTGCCTGTCGAAAATAGAAAAGGAAATTCTCGTCAATGATCCCCCGCGAGATTCTCAAAAAATTCGACAGATCGAGCCGCGCACGAACCGGCTCGTGACCGCGACAATCAAGCAGAAAATTTTTAACGAATTGCCGATGCCGTGAGCCGGTAATTGACAATTCAATCGAACACAATATCGTCATACTAATAAACTATCGATATGAATACCGTCACACTGTCGCCAAAATTCCAAGTGGTCATCCCACAGGAGATTCGCGAATCGCTCCAGCTCAAGGCCGGCCAAAAAATGCAGATGATCAATTTTGAGGGGCAAATCGTCATCGTGCCGCTGCGAGCAATCAAGGAAATGCGCGGCGTCTTCAAGGGGATGAATACGAACTTTGAAAGAGAACCGGATCGCCTGTGAATGTCGTGGATTCCTCCGGCTGGATTGAGTTCCTCGGCGGCGGGGCGAATGCGGAGTTTTTTGCCAAACCCGTCAGCGATGCTTCACGCCTTGTCGTGCCGACGATTTGTGTGTTTGAAGTCTGCCGCTGGATGCGGCGTGAACTGGGCGAACGGCGCGCACTGGAAGCGATGGCGTTGATGCAACAGGGCAGCATGGTGGAATTGGATGCAACCCTGGCAATGAGCGCGGCACGTTTGAGTTTGGAATTAAAACTGCCGATGGCGGATTCGATTGTCTATGCCACCGCCCGCGCCAGCGAAGCGATACTGTGGACGCAAGACGACGATTTTGAAGCACTGGACGATGTGAAATACATTGCGAAAAAGAAAACCGCGAAATGAATTTTGAGAAAGGCGAAGCCGAAGAAAAAACGAGCGAGACGATTGTGCAGAAGATTTTTAACGAATTGCCGGTGCCTTAAATTTGTTACCCTAAAAATATGAAAAACAGATTCACCACCGTAATTAAAAAAGATTCCAACTGGTGGATTGGTTGGGTTGAAGAAATTCCCGGTGTGAACAGTCGTGGTAAAACCAGAGTTGAACTATTGAGAAATCTTCGCGCTGCTTCGACTGAAGTGTTGAGCTTAATACGTGAGGAAATTATGAAACGACAAGGCTCCCTTATTATTTTGTTTGCTCTCCCCTTTTTTCTAAACGTTTCATTGCAAGCAGGCTCGGTAAGTTTGGAAACCAATGAAGTGTTGCAATTGCGGATGCTCATCGACAAAGACAAAACAGCGGCGGCGCAGTTCGCGGAGATTCATGATGCGGCCATTCACGCACTCGGCGAACGGCCCGATCCGATTCCTAAAATAATTAGCGAAGGACATCTGGTGAAAGACCCAAAGAAAATCCGCAGTGTGGCAGCTCTCAAGGATACACAAAAGATCAGCAGTCTCGCATGGGCCTGGGCAGCAACTGGCGACGAGCGTTATGCCGCTCAAGCGCGCAAATTTCTTTTGGCCTGGGCGAAAGTTAATCAAGCGGATGGTAATGACATCAACGAAAGCAAATTTGAGCCAATGCTTGTTGCTTATGATCTCTTGCGCTTCACATTTTCTGAATCGGAGCGGCAGATCGTGGATGACTGGTGGCGCAGGAAAGCGAAAGCGCTATGGAAAGGCCCAAGAGGAGGCGGCAATTGGTTCAGCCACAACCTAAAGACCGTTGGTCTTATCGCTCTTACGTTGAACGACGATTTACTATTTAAGGACGTCAAAAAAGGATTTTTCAAACAGGTAGGAGCGGATATCAAACCGGATGGCGCATGCACGGACTTCTATGTTCGCGATTCATTCCACTATCATATTTACAGCATAGAACCGCTCCTCTCACTGGCACACGCCGCCGAACGACACGGTGAGCAATTTTTTGATTATCGAGCGACAAACGGTGCTTCCCTTCGCCGAGCAGTTGATTTCGTCGTGCCATATGCAGAAGGAAAAAAGACGCACATTGAATTTGCAAACAGCAAAAGTGATTTTGATCGCGTCCGAGCCAAGAATGGAGAAACCGCATACAAGCCCCATCCCTGGAAGCCCACGGCGTCTATCAGGATGTTCAGCGGGGCGGCATGGTTTGATTCCAAATACGGCAAGATCGCTGCCAAACTATCTGGCAAGCCAGACCAACCATTCATTAACTGGCGGATGGTAATCGACGCGGCATCACCACGTTATGTTGGAGATAAACCATGACTCCCGAGAGCATCTGCTGCCTTCTATTGTTTTAGAATGATTCCCCGCGAGATTCTTAAAAAAATCCGGCAGATCGAGATTCGCACGAATCTCGGGATCATTCTCTGCCTCGCCCTCGTCGTGCGTGGCGCGCTGATGGGTTTTTCTGCAAACGCCCCCGACAC
>JBDSYB010000065.1:0-3365 GCA_039925885.1 Verrucomicrobiota bacterium | reverse complement strand
TGCCCAACAGCACGCTCGAACAAAAAGTTGGCTCGGCTTTTAATCGTCTCATTCTCTCGACGGAAGAAGGCGGCGCGCAGCCGAAAGATTACGAGGTGCGCATGATGACCGACCGCATTCGCGCCGTCAGCAGCGTGTGGCTCGGGCAAACTTTTGGTTGCGCGCAATGTCACGATCATAAGTTTGACCCAATCAAGCAGCGCGATTTTTATTCGATGGGCGCGTTCTTCGCCGACATCACGGAGCCGATTATCGCCCGGCGTGAGGAAGGAATTTTGGTGCCGGATAAAAAACAGGAAGCCGAACTCGCGCGTCTCGATACTGAAATGGTTCGCTCGCAAAAAGATCACGACGCGCCTCATCCAGAATTGGCCGAAGCGCTGGCGAAATGGGAAAAAATCCAGGCTGACGCTGCCAATCAGGATCGGCTCTGGACGAATTTTGCTCCAAGCACCATCGCTTCACTCAGCGGCGTGGCACTCACAAATCAGGCGGACAAATCCGTGCTCGCCAGCGGCCCCACCACCGGCACGGATACTTACACGCTGACTTTCACGAATGGTTTCAGAGACATCGTCGGTCTGCGGATCGAATCGCTCCCGCACGATTCGCTTCCGGCAAAAGGCGCCGGTCGCGTGCCCGACGGAAATTTTGTTCTGTCGGAACTGATTGCAAAAATCCAAACAACCAATCAAACGAACGCGACCATTTCGTTCAAAGCGGCACGCGCTGATTTTGAGCAAGCCACATTCTCAGCGGCGGCGGTCATTGACGGCGAAATGAAAACGAATGGTTGGGCAGTCAGTCCGGAAACGGGGAAATCACACAAGCTCGCTCTGGAACTGGCGAAACCACTCACGCTTGAACCGGGCGAGAAGCTGACGATTGAACTCGTTCACAATTACTCGGGTTATCAGCTTGGAAGTTTTCGGATCGGTTTCACGATGGATAATTCTGAAGCGATGAAAAAACCTTCGACGCCGCTCGCGAAGGAAATCGCCGAGCTTGTCGCAATCCCGATGGAGAAACGCGACGCAGCGCAAAAGGAAAAACTTCTCGCGCATTTCAAAAGCTTTGCGCCGGAATTTGCGGAGGCGCGAAATCATCTCGCCGCCGCGCGCAAAGCCAAAACTGATTTTGAAGCCGGACTTCCGCATTGCATCGTTTCGGTTTCTTCGCCGCAACCCCGCACCGTTCGCATTTTGCCACGCGGCAATTGGATGATTGAGACCGGCGACATCATGAAGCCGACGCTTCCGCTTTATTTGACCGAAGTTGCGCCTTCAATAGGAGCGCAGGCGTCCCGCCTGCGTGTCGATAATTTAGAAGAAACGCGCAGGCGAGACGCCCGCGCTCCTATCCCCTCGTTGAATCGGCTCGATCTGGCGAACTGGATCGTGGCGCTCGAAAATCCTTTGACCGCGCGCGTCGTGATGAATCGATTGTGGAAACAATTTTTCGGCATCGGCTTGTCGAAGGTTGTGGACGATCTCGGTTCGCAGGGAGAGTTGCCGCCGAACCAGGATTTGCTCGATACTCTGGCGTGCGAATTCATGGACAGCGGTTGGGACATGAAACACATGATCCGTCTGATCGTGAACAGCGACACTTACAAACAAACTTCTGTTTCATCCAAAAAACTGCGGGAGCGCGATCCGTCGAATCGCGAACTGGCGGCGCAAAATCGCTGGCGAATGGAAGCGGAATTGGTGCGCGACAATGCGCTGTCCGTTTCCGGTTTGCTCGTGCCGAAAATTGGTGGGCCGAGCGTGAAGCCGTATCAGCCCGAAGGTTATTGGGAGAACTTGAATTTTCCGCCGCGCACTTATAATGAAAGCAAAGGACCAGACCAATATCGGCGCGGGCTTTATACCTGGTGGCAGCGTTCTTACATGCATCCGAGTTTTCTAGCTTTCGATGCGCCGACGCGCGAAGAGTGCGCCGCGGAGCGCAATCGCTCGAACATTCCACAGCAGGCGCTCGTGCTATTGAACGATCCAAGTTACGTCGAAGCGTCACGCGTTTTTGCCGCGCGCATTTTGAAAGAGGGCGGCAAGGATGCGAAGTCACGAATCACTTGGGCGTGGCGTCAGGTTCTTTCACGCGTTCCTCGCGACGACGAATTTAAAACAATCCAAACTTTGCTCGATCAACATGTCGCGCTGTATGGCCGCAATAAAGCTGCCGCGGAAGCGTTGCTCAAAATCGGGCAAGCGCCGGTGCCGAAAGAAGTGGATGAAGCGGAACTCGCGGCGTGGACGAACATCGCGCGCGTGATTTTGAATTTGCATGAAACGTTTACGCGCTCGTAACGGAAAAGAATTTTTAGCCACGGATAAACACGGATGAACACGGATAGAAAAAACAATCGGAGCGATAGGAGCGCAGGCGTCCCGCCTGCGTGTCGGTCGAACGACATGCGAAATAGAAACTCGCAGGCGAGACGCCTGCGCTCCTGTGCGTTGGAAAAATCACGCAAAAAAAATAATTTATGAATCGCAATTCTGAAATCAGACAATTTATTTCCCAGCAACAAACGCGGCGCACTTTTTTGGGTCGCACCGCGCAAGGTGTCGGAACGTTGGCGCTCGCGTCGTTGCTCAATCCATCACTCTTGATGGTCGCAAAATCTGCACCTAAAAATGAGAAGTGGACGGGCGTTATCAAACCGTTGGATTTTCCGCAAAAAATAAAACGCGTCATTTGGCTCAGCATGGCGGGCGGACCATCGCACCTCGAAACGTGGGATCCCAAACCGCAGCTCGCCAAAATGCACGGCCAGCCGATGCCGGAGTCGATCACCGCCGGAAAACAGATCGCCCAATTGCAGGGACAGAAACTTATTTGTTTTGGCCCGCAGCATACTTTTAAAAAATTCGGAAAAAATGGCACGGAAATTTGCGACCTGTTTCCGCAAATCGGTTCGGTCATTGACGACATTTGCCTGATTCGTTCGATGACGAGCGAAGCCATCAATCACGACCCGGCGCACATGTTCATGAACACCGGCTCGCAAATCGCCGGTCGTCCCAGCATGGGCGCGTGGACGACTTATGGTTTGGGTTCTGAGGCGGAAGAGTTGCCGGGTTTTGTCGTATTGACGTCACTCGGCAAAGGCGGACAGAACCAGCCGATTTCCGCGCGGCAATGGGCGCCGGGATTTTTGCCGAGCCGTTTTCAGGGAGTTCATTTGCGCGGCAAAGGCGATCCGGTTTTATACCTCGGCACACCCGCTGGCGTTTCTCGCGAACAACAATACGACGTCATTCAAGCGATCAATAAACTGAACGCCAAACAAGACGTGATTGTGGACGACCCGGAAATTTCCACGCGCATCGCGCAGTATGAAATGGCTTTCAAAATGC
>JBDSYB010000064.1:0-3999 GCA_039925885.1 Verrucomicrobiota bacterium | reverse complement strand
GAGCGGAAACAACGGCAGGCCATTCGCGACCAATTTGCTGCCGGGCGGATGTGGTTCAACAATGTAGATGCGCTCGTCCAATGCATGAGCCATCGGGCTGGTATCGAAATAGAGATAACGTTTCCCGCCAGCGGAATAAAATTGAAAACCAGAATCAGGCCCTTGCGGCATACGGAAAATTTTAGCCACTTCACCTTGCAGATACATGAACTCGTTCAGCTCCATTTCCTCCCAATTTTCCACGCGAATGTCCGGCGTATTCGCGTCGATGGGACGAAAGTTGATGTTGGAATCACGAACCGCCTGCAACAAAAGTCGCTCCACTGGTTTACCGTTGGCGTGCAGAATTTCAATTTTTGTATCAATCGGCGAACCGCGTCTTGCTGCCAGAGTTTCCACGATCAAACTTTGCCCCGCTTTCGCGTCAAACTGGAAGAGATCAACGTCATGAAATACATCCGCACTCACTTTTGAACTGCCCAAATTTTGCGGCCAAATTCGCCCGTTAATTGCGCCGGGAACATTTATCTTCGTCGCTTCACTCGGTAAATTGTTCGGTTCAGCCTCAACTAATTCGATCCCGTCCGTGAGGAGAACTTTAAATGTTTTGCGTGAATGAAACTTTTCCGGGTCAACCGGCACGTCCGCTTCCCCCGCTTTTTCCGCTTTAAATTTCACGCGGCTGTTCGGCGGAAGATTGTAGCCGACCAACTCCACTTCCGCATTGCTGTTCGTCGTCACGCTCGGCGGAAAAAAGCCGATGACTTCGGGAAATTCGCCGATGGACAACCGATAAAAATGATCCGCCGAGCCTCCCAAAGTTTCGTCCGAAATACGCACCCTGTAATTTCCGCTTGCCAAAAATTTGTGAACCAACAGCGGATCACCACCATCGAAGCCGTTATTGCTCGCGAGTACTTTTCCTTCGGCATCGAACAGACTGAGCATCGCATTTGCCTTCGAGCCAATGCTTTTTGCTGCAAAATCAAACACCAGCGTTTGGCCTGCGCTTGCTTGAAACTGCACTTCATCATTGTCCGCGACCGGATCAAGCGCGCCCCAAAATGTCGCGGGCAATTTCGTGGGCCGAAATCCTGTAGTGTCTTCATAAACCTGCGGCAAATCATCCACGTAAATTTTCACCTTGCCGCTTTCCCCTTTTTCATTTTTCAAAGAAAACTCGTAAGCGCCTCGCGCCAAATCAGTCGCGGCTGTAATTTTTATCCAGGCTTCGGTTGGCTTCTCATCTTCGTCCTCGATGATTTCGGCCTTTAATTTTGGATTGGAAAATTGCACTTCCGTGACGCCCGCAAAATTTGTTCCGGTCAGTGTCACTTTTGTTGCAACGCCGCGCTGAATTCCTCGTGGCTCCAGCCGTGAAATATTCGGTTTGTCGCCGACCATGACCGGTTTGGGTTTTTCCATCTTCGGCTTTTTTTCCGCCGCCGAAACGGTGAACGTGGCGGCAATCAGAACAATGGCCAAAGAACGAACAAAAATATTTTTCATGAAAAGTTATTTAGAAATTTGTTCCTGTTGAGCGACGGCGGCGGCGGTGAGATTAGTGGAAATCAATTTCCCATCTGCCGCGTTGTAAAAACCCATCGAGCCATCGAGTCGTCCAACGACAATTGTTTTGTTATCGGAGACAAGCGCAAGGCCCGGACACCAATCAGGCTGCGGTTCCAAAAGTAATTTTTCCTTCAACTCGATGGCGTCCCACAACTTCACGGTGCGGTCATCGGCAGACGAGAGGAGGAATTTACCGTCGTTGGAAAAAACCAGCCGCAGGATCGCGCCTTCATGCGCAAACTTCGATTCAAGAATTGGATTGGACGTTTCCAGCGCTGCCTCGCTGATTTGCCAGACGCGAATACGATTATCGACTCCGCCAGCCAAAAGTTTTTTTCCATCAGCGTTGAAGGCCACAGTGTAAAGGTCCTTCAATGATTGCGTGAGTGTGTCGCGCCGTTCGCCACTTTCAACGTCCCACAATTTCACCGTGCGATCTCCGCTGGCGCTGGCGAGAAGTTTTCCGTCGGGTCGAAACGCGAGACCGAAAACCGCGCCGTTGTGGCCGGACAAAGTTTTCAATTCCTTTCCCGTCGCGACATCCCATAGTTTGATTTTTTGGTCGTAACTTCCCGTCGCCAGAATTTTTTCATCAGGCGAAATGGCGACCGAATAAATGGCGTCGCGGTGTCCTTCAAAAGTGCGAACGAGCGAACCGTCGGCAACTTTCCATTGTTTGACTTCGCCAAAAAGTGAGTTCTCACCAGACGCAGCGAACAGTTGCGAACCGTCGGCGGAGAAAGCAATGGCGTTCACGTTGCCGCGATGACCGGTCAGTTTTCGTGTGAGCGAGCGCGTGTCGCTGGAAATCAAATCCACTTCGCCATAACGAGCCGCAGCAATGAGTTTTTGTTGCGGCGAATATGCGAGCGCATTGATCGCATTTCGCGGCCGACCTTTCGGAACAATTTTTGGAACGACCAATTCTTTGACCAAAGCTTTGGTGTCGGTTGGAGCGTTCGCGCCGGCGTCAATCCACGCTTTGATCGTGGCAATCTCCGTCGCATCCAGTTTTTTCTTTTTGCCCGGCGGCATGATGATTTTCTTCCCATCTTTTTCGATTTTCCCCTCGATCATTTTGACAAGAAGACTTTCATCACTTTTTCCGGGAACAATCGCCGCACCAGTTTCGCCGCCTTTCATCAACGTCTCAAAATTATCCAAAACAAAGTTGCCTTCGGGATCTTTGGATTCGTGGCAATCCATGCAGTGCTTGTCAAAAATGGTGCGGACCGCAGCGTAGTCAGTTTCGCCGCGAGCGAGGTCTGAAAAGAAAAGTGACAAGACGAAAAAAGCGGAGAATCCTCTCGTCCTGCAAAAAGCCCAACCCCTTCGGCGTTCTTGATTTTGTTTATGGCTCATGGATAGTGCTGATATGAAAAAGCAAATTGTCGTCTCCGATCGTGAAATCATGAGCGGCACGCCTTGTTTCGCGGGAACACGAGTTCCGGCGAAAACGCTGATCGACTACATCGAGGGCGGCGACACGATTGATGAATTTCTGGATGGATTTCCGACCGTTTCGCGAGAACAGGTGATGGCTTTTTTGGAAGAGGCCAAAGAACGGATGCTCGCAACAGTTTGAAGTGAAAATTCTCATCGACGAATGCGTTGACCGAAAACTTGCGCGCGATTTGTCCGGCCACTTTGTCAGAACGGTTCCGCAAATGGGATGGGCTTCATTCAAGAACGGAAAACTCCTCGCGCTCGCAGAAAAGGAATTTGAAATTTTCCTGACCGTGGATTCCAACCTTTCGTTCCAGCAACACCTTTCCCAATTCGATATTGCAGTCCTCGTTTTGGAAACGCGCTCCAATCGTTTGCAAGATTTGCGGCGATTCGTTCCCGAGATTTTGAAATCACTTCCGTTGGCGAAAAAAGGCACTGCGCTTCTCATTTCGGCACCTCAATGATTGAACAGAAATTCCTTGCTGCTCATCACGGCCCAAACCATGTCTTCGACGACCGGGCGCATTTCTTCCGGCTTGGCTTCATTCAGGACTTTTAAAAATTTATCCTGTTCGCCGCTGGTCGGAAGGCGATTGAGCGCGGCCAGATACGTTTCCTCGATAATTTTTTCGTTCGGCAATTTTTTCTCCAGCCATCGGGCGAGCGAATTATTTTTTGCCTCAAGTTTTTGATTGATCGTGTCGCCGTTGGCGATGTGCAAAACCTGCGTCACGTTCGGCTCGGCGGTGCGTTCGCAAGTGCAGGTCTTCTCACGCACCGGTTGTCCGAAAGTTTTCAGGAAATATGAATCCACATTGGCATCCGGTAATTGCAGCGTGCGCAAACCTTTTGGATAACTCGTGCCAGCGGGCGCGCCACGAACCGATTCCGTTTTGAAATCCGTCGGCACGCCGGTCACTTGCGAAATGTTGTCCAACAAAACTTCCGCCATCAATCGCTTTGTAAAATAGCGGGAAT
>JBDSYB010000063.1:0-13594 GCA_039925885.1 Verrucomicrobiota bacterium | reverse complement strand
CGGAATCCATCCCCATCAAAACGCGTTCTTTCCAATCCGCTTTGCCATCGCCATCCGTGTCGCGCACGAACCACAAATCCGGCGCTTGCATCACGAGCACGCCATCTTTGTAAAACTGAAAACCCGTTGGGCAATTCAATCCGTCCAGAAACGTCGTTACTTTGTCCGCCTTTCCGTCCCCGTTCCTGTCTTCAAACACCAAAAGTTTATCGGCAACTTTATCGGTCGGTCTGCGCTCAGGATAACTTGGCCACGCCGCGACCCATAAACGGCCTTTGGTATCGAACGTCATCTGAACGGGACTGACCAGTTCGGGAAATTTTTCTTCGCTGGCAAAAAGATTTACTTTGCAACCACTCGCAACGGTCATGTGTTTGATCGCTTCTTCGCCGCTAAGAAACGGTGCAACGTCTGGTTTATTCGACGTAATTTCTTCGACCGAAGGCAAATTGGAGTCGTCCACTCGAAAATTTTCACCCTTCGCTAACGTCCAAATTCGTTTATCGCGATTGGCCGTCTTCATATCCCGTTGCGACATTTCTTCCTGCATCACTTTAAAGTTGGTAATTTTCTCGGAATCTTTTCCTGCCTTCGGAAATTCCAGTTTGGAGCGACCGCCATAAACATTGTAGCCGTCCACCGTCCGGTAGCGCGCGTGCCACTCCGTATTTTTTTCCAGGACAGCGTCGCGAAGTTTTTCCAGTTTCTTGGCGGGAGGCGTTTCGTTGAACAACGCGCGGAAAATCTCGGGAGCAATTAATTTATCACCCGCGTCCGTCAAATTTACCGTGTCAAAAGTCAGCGTTTGTTTTTTCTTTGCAGCGTCGGCGTAAGCCTTTCGAGAAATGGCAAACAAATCGACGAACTGAATGTCGTTGGCTTTTGCGATGTCCGCCATCGCCGCACTGTAAAGCTGCAAATTCACATTGTTCACCGAGGGATCAGGGAGATTCGGGTCGTTGACTTTTTCGTTCGCTATCGGCGAGAAAAGAACAACGCGCGGCGCACCATTGCCGCTGTAGTTTTTAGCTTTTGTTTCCTTAAGAAATTTGTCGAGGTCTTCCTTGAATTTCACGATTCCTGCGCTGCCACCAAAAGATTCATTGAAACCATAGAACGCCAAAATAACGTCTGCTTTGGTTCTATTCAGCCATTCATCGCGGGTCCCGAAATTTTCCGAGCGATGCCAGGTCGCGACTTCATCGCCCGTCACCGCGAGGTTGCGAAAAACCAAATCCTGCGAGGGAAATTTTTTGTAAATAACTGTCTCCAACCAGCCGTGATGCTGCATCCGGTCGGCGACGCCACTGCCAACAAGGCAGATGTGATCGTTCGTCCGAAGGGTTAACATCTCGCCAACTGCCGTGTTGGAAATCAGAGCGAGAGACAAAAAAATGGACCCATAAACAAATGTTTTCATAAACGTCAGTGCTTAGAATAAACACAACTAACAATCCTATCTACAGAATAAAACCTCGAACATGGACCGGGCTTTGGTTCGGACGCCCTCGTTATTACCACCACACAAGCGAAGCGGATTTCGTTTGGAGTTCCGCCTTCAGGCGGTTCGGCTTGAGAAACGTGCGCCCGAGCCGCCTAAAGGCGGAACTCCAAACGGTGGTGGCGTCAATATGCGCCCCCTTAGTCCAAGAACCCAAAACGATTCGCCGGCTGGTTGGCGAAAGTGTTGCAACTCAATGTCCAACGCACTCATGCATCAGCCTCAAATTTCTTGATATGTATTGTCCCGACTTGCTTCTAAACTTCAGCGCTGTCATTAAATCGAAAACGTCACAATGAAACCCCTTCATCTCTCCTCATTTTTTATTTTTGCGAGCGCTGCCTTGTTTGTTTCGATCACCACTGCGCGCAGCGAAGAAGCCATTTACTCGGTCGGCATCGCCAAAATTGATGTCACGCCGGATTATCCAATTCGTTTGAACGGTTATCTCGCGCGTAAAAGCGAGTCCGACGGAATCATTCAAAACATTTTCGCCAAAGCGCTTGCCATCGGGAGCGACCAAGAAGGCCCGGCAATTTTAATCACGGTAGATAACTGCATTATCCCCGCTGGCTTTCGCGAAAAACTTTTGCAGCGGCTCGCCAAAAAGAAAATCACTTCGGAGAATTTTGCCATCGCCGCGTCCCACACCCATTCCGCGCCAAAACTTGCTGGTGCCGCCGACAATATTTTTGGCATGGATCTTCCGCCCGCCGAACAAGCACACATTGATCGCTACAGCAAAGAGTTGATGGATAAAATGGAGCAGGTCGCGCTCGTCGCGTTGAAAGACCGCAAGCCAGCCAAATTATTTTGGGGGAAAACGAGCGCCAATTTTGCCGCTAATCGTCGAACAAAAGACGGGCCGGTGGATCACGATCTGCCTGTTTTAAAAATCACAGACAAAAGCGGAAAAAAGATTCGCGCGCTCCTCGTCAATTACGCCTGCCATTGCACGACGCTCACTGATCTGCCCAATCAAATTTGCGGGGACTGGGCCGGTTACGCGCAGGAATATTTGGAGCGCGATTTTCCCGGCGCAATTGCGATGACCATCATCGGTTGCGGCGCGGACGCGAATCCTGAGCCGCGTCCGGGAGTTGATTTTGCCAAACAGCACGGGCAAAGCATCACGAGCGCGGTTGGCGAGTTGCTTTCCACGAATCTCACGCCACTCCACGGAAAATTAGAAACGCGCGCGAAACAGATTTCGCTTTCTTTCGACAAAATTCCGCCCCGCGAAGAATTTGCGAAAACTGCGGCGAACACGAATCTACATTTCTCGAATCGCTATCATGCGGAGAAACAACTGCAGCGCTTGGATCGCGGTGAAAAATTGCCCACTGAACTTCCGTATTTTGTCCAGACGTGGAACTTCGGGGATGAACTCGCGCTTGTTTTTTTACCCGGCGAAGTGGTGGTCGATTATTCGCTTCGTTTGAAAAAAGAGTTTGATCCTACGCGTCTTTGGGTCAACGCCTACGCTAACGAGGTGCCCTGCTACATTCCGTCAAAACGCATCTGGAACGAAGGCGGTTACGAAGGCGGCGGCGCAATGATTTATTATGACAAGCCAACGCGACTCGCTGAAAACACCGAAGGAAAGATCATCAGCGCGGTGCACGACTTGATGCCAAAAACTTTTTTGTTCGACGAAAAGAAAGCCGAACTTGAAAGAAGGAAATTGGAATTTCCCGATCCAAAATCGCCGGACGAAGCGTTAAAAAGTTTCCGCACCAAACCGGGTTTCACGGTCAATCTCGTCGCCAGCGAACCACAAATTGTCGATCCCGTCGCTGTTGATTTCAGCACTGACGGAAAACTTTGGGTTTTGGAAATGTGTGATTATCCGAGTGGCATGGATGGAAATTTCAAAGTGCCGGGCGGTCGCGTAAAACTGCTGGAAGATCAAAATGGCGACGGCAAATTTGAGAAATCCACGCTGTTCCTCGACAAACTTTCCTTTCCGACTGGACTGATGCAATGGCGCAAAGGGGTTTTGATTTGCGCCGCGCCGGATATTTTTTACGCCGAAGACACGAACGGCGATGGCAAAGCGGACGTCGTCAAAAAACTTTTCACGGGATTTGCCACGCACAATTTTCAAGCACGGGTCAACTCGTTGCGGTGGGGTTTGAACAATTGGATTTACGGTTCCAGTGGACTTTTCGGCGGGAAAATTCATAGCGAACTCACTGGCAAAGATATTGATTGCAGCGGCCGGGACTTTCGTTTTAACCCCGACACGGGCGAACTGGAAACTTCCGGCGGCGTCAGCCAGCAAGGCCGCGTGCGCGATGATTTTGGAAACTGGTTCGGTTGCGACAACGGCACCTTGCTTTGGAATTTTCCGCTGCCGGAAAAATATGCGCGCCGCAACTTAAACGTCGCCCTTCCCGAACCGAGCGTTGTGGTGGCAGGCGATCCCGATCCAAATTTACTTTTCCCAACCAGCCGCACTTTGGAGCGATACAACAATCCGAACTCGGCCAATCGCACGACCTCGGCTTGTGGCGTAGAAATATATCGCGACGACTTGCTCCGCAAAAATTTCTACGGCAACTCGTTCGTCTGCGAGCCAGTTCATAATCTGGTTCATCGCTATCGTTTGGAACGAAACGGAATTTTGTTTTCCGCACATCGTCCCGACGACGAAAAGCAACGTGAATTTCTTGCTTCAACCGACAATTGGTTCCGCCCGGTCGAGACTCGCACCGGTCCCGATGGCGCGCTCTGGGTGGTCGATATGTATCGCTTCGTGATCGAACATCCAAAATGGATTCCCGCCGAGCGACTGGCGAAACTCGATGTTCGCGCGGGCGATGACAAAGGTCGCATTTACCGCGTCTATCCGAAAAGCGCTAAGCAGCGGCCCGTTCAAAATTTAACAAAATTGAAAACGGCGGCGCTTGTTGCCGCATTGGAGACGAGTAATGGAACCGAACGTGATTTGATTCATCGCGAAATTTTTCAACGCGCAGATAGCGCCGCAATCGAGCCGCTGAAAAAAATCGTCGCGACGACAAAAAATAATGCGGTGAAAATTCAGGCGCTTTACGCGCTCGACGGTTTGAAAAATCTGCCTGCCGAAATGGTGGTCGTCGCGTTGGGCGATGCAGATGAAGGCGTTCGTGAAAATGCGATTCGTTTGAGCGAACCATTTTTGAAAAGTGGAAATGAAAAAGTTGCCGAAGGGTTGCTCAAATTAGCGAGCGACAAAAATATTCGCGTTCAATTTCAACTCGCGTTGAGTCTGGGCGAAGTGGCTGCGTCTCGTGAGAGCGCGGCAGTTAATATTTCGTCGTTGAAAAATCAGCCGCGCTCTCACGAGACGCAGCCACGAGTCGGAAGGATTTTGGGCGAATTGGCCAAAGCGCATCTCGGAGATTCGTGGCTGCGCGCGGCGGTGCTGAGTTCCGCCAGCCAATATCCCGGTGAAATTTTGCAAAGCATCTTGATGCTGGAGCCGGAAACTGCCGGTCGAAATGAAATGATCAGCGCTTTGATCGCCACCGCCGCCGGCTCGGACAATCCAAAAGTTTTTGAAGCGGTATTGATCGCCAATGCTCCAGCGGAAAATAAAACCGCCGCTTCCTGGCAACTGACTTCGCTCGCCAGTGTGCAGGAAGCGTTGCAGCGAAAAAAATTATCACTTGCGTCATTTTCGAAATCGGAAAATGCATCGGTTCGAGAAGCGGTGATTCAAATCGAAATTACCATTGAGAGCGCGGCGGAAATTGCGAAAAACGAAAGTGCGGCCCTGGCGGAAAGGGTGGCGGCGATTCGTTTGCTTTCGTGGAGCAATAGAGAAACAAATTTGCACACATTGATCTCGCTCGCGACGGGAAGCGAAAATGCAACGTTGCAAAAAGCCGCGCAGGATTCGCTTCGGCTTCAGCAAAATAAAAAATTGCCGGCGTTGTTGATGGCGGGCTGGCCGGGTTATCCGGTTTCGATGAGGGCGAGCATTTTAGAGATTTTGTTGAGCCGCGAAGAGGGGATGCAAAAAGTTTTGGATGCGGTTGAACAACGAATCATCAAACCGGCCGAGGTGCCGATGGTAAATCGGCAATTGCTTTTGAAGCATGCGGATCAAAAAATTCGCCAGCGGGCTTCGGTTTTGTTTCCCCAAAACGCGGATCGGGCGAAAATTCTGGCGAAATATTCGGACGCGGCAAAACTTACCGGTGATCCTCTCAAGGGCGCGGTATTTTTCGGAAAACTTTGTGTGAATTGCCATGCATTTCGTGGGCAAGGATTTTCCGTCGGACCGGACTTGATGGCGTGGGGAGATAAATCAACGCAGGATTTTTTGCTGGCCATTCTGGACCCGAGTTCGGTGATCGAGCCCCGCTACATTCAATACAATTTGGAACTGAAGGATGGACGTGCGCTTTCTGGAATTATCAAAGGTGAAACGGCGGGCAGCGTGACGCTGGCGCAAGGGGGCGGCACGCGCGAAAAGTTTTTGCGCTCAGACATTTTGGAAATGAGAGCGTCTAATTTGTCGCTGATGCCGGAGGGTTTGGAGGAGGGAAATTCGCCCCAGGATTTTGCCGATTTGATTGCCTACCTGAAAGTGCGGCCTGCGCAGTTTGGCAGCGCAACTGTTGAGCAGGCGGCAGCATCAGTGAAGAAATTTTTGCCGGGAGGCGTCACGGGTTTTGCAAGATTGATTTCTTCCATTGAGACGATCAATTACCCGAGTTGGCTCGGCGAACAACCGTTGGCCTTTTGTCGGCAGAGCGATGGAAAGGGAAAGGTGGAGTGGTTGACCAAGACAGCTCCGGAAAAGATTACCATGAATGAATTCTACAGTTTCCAACTGCCGATCGGACTCGGTTATCTTTCCGCCCCGAGTGGGAAATTCACTCTGTGTTTTCAAGAAAAATCTATTTTGGATTTTGATGTCACGCTCTCTGATGCGAGCTGGCACAGCAACGACGGGCGTATTTTGATGCGCTATGAAGTGATGGAAAACAACGCGGAAGACAGCAACGGCATTTTAACTATTTCGGTTCAAGGAGATTTATTAAAAGCGGGCGAGCCGTTAAATTTTCAAGTGGTGGGTTCATCGGCGAACAGTCAGCGATGGTTTGGAATTTATCTCCTACCCGAAAACCAACCGAAGAAGGGAAACTAAAACTTGGTCAGTCCAAGAATTGCCACAAATAATCCGAACGCCAGCCGCAACCCGCTGCTGATACGAATTCTTTTTTGATTAGCCGTTCCCCAATTCAGAAAATCGCGCATTCGCCATGGCGAAATCGTGAACCAGATCCCGCAGATCACCAAAAAATATGCCCAACATTGGATGACTAAAACCCAAGCGGTGTCGCCGAGTCTGGGTCGCCCGGCATCCACCATTAGTTTCGCTGCGAGCAGCAAAACCACGGCAAGCCCGCGCACCGCCAGAAAATCTTTCACAAAAATGCAGGTTCCCACCCCAACGCCAATGAAAAGGGCGTAGAGAACCGGTTTCAGGGATTCGAAGTCTGAGATGGATTCCTGTTTTAAATTCCAGACGAACCACGCCGTCGCAAGGAGCATCAGAAAATAGCCAATCGGAACCGAGCGCGGAAATTTACGGGCGGCCACGCCAAATTCGGCGGGCTTTAAAACGCCAAACAAATTGATTATGGCCACGAGCAAACCCATAAAAATCGCCACGGTTGAAAGTTTCATCTGCATAATTTAATCGAGATTGACGATGGCAGGGTCGCCGTAAAGTGTAAATGAGCCGGTTCGTTGAATTTTCAAATCCATCAGTTGCCCACGATGCCGGTCATTGCCGTCGAATAAAACAATTTTATTGCAGCGGGTGCGACCCGCCATGCGCGCCGGATTTTTTTTACTTTCGCCTTCAACAAGGATTTGGACTGTCTGGCCCACAAACCGCTCGTATTTTTTTGCAGCAATTTCGTTGACAAGATTCAGAAGGTGCGCGTTGCGCGCTTCTTTTAATTCCTGCGAAATTTGCTCCGGCATTTCAGCGGCGGGCGTGTCTTTGCGCGGCGAATATTTGAAAATATAAGCGTTGTCGAATTGCGCTTCGCGGGCGAGGGAAAGCGTCTCTTCAAAATCAGATTCGGTTTCGCCGGGAAAACCGACAATGATATCGGTGGTGAGTCCAATGTTGGGTCGGACGCGGCGAAGCTTTTCCACGATCTCGAAAAACCGTTCGCGCGTGTAACCGCGATGCATGATTTTCAAAAGACGATTACTGCCGCTTTGCACCGGGATGTGCGCGCTCTCGCAAAGTTTTGGCAAGCGTCCATAAGCTTCCGCCAAATCATCGCCGTAACCTTTGGGATGCGGCGACGTGAAACGGATCCTTTCGAGGCCGTCAATTTCGTGAACGGCTTCCAGCAATTGCACAAAAGCGGATTTTATTGGGCGCGTCACTCCGTGCGCACCGTCATTTTGATTCGGGAGAACGGCACGAACGGAGTGGAGCGCCCTACCATGCAATTCTTCAAACGAAAGCCGCTTGCCGTAGCTAGTGACGATTTGGCCGAGCAACGTAATTTCCTTCACACCGCGTGAAACAAGTTCGCGGCATTCGGTGACGATGTCGGGAATGGTGCGACTCCGCTCTTCGCCGCGCGTATAGGGCACGATGCAAAAAGTGCAGTATTGATTGCAGCCTTGCATAATGCTGACAAACGCACTGATGGATTTATCTTTGGCGTTGCCGGAAAGAATGTGTTCTTTGATCGTGGCTTCGCTGCCTTTTTCCTTGGCGACATCGACAATTTTCGCGCGCTTACCAGAAAGAATTTCGTCGAGATATTCAGCAGCGCGATGAAATTTTTGCGTGCCGAGAACGAGATCAACGTCTGGCAATTTGTCGATGAGTTGTTGTCCACGGCTTTGCGCCATGCAACCCATGAAACCGAGCACGACATCCGGGCGCGACTTGCGAATTTGCCCCGCCAGATTTTCCATTTTGTTGATCGCCTTTTGCTCGGCCATATCGCGCACGCTGCAAGTGTTGAGCAAAATGACGTCGGCAGATTTTTCGGATGGCGCGAGCGAATAGCCTTTGGAAACGAGTTGCGCGGCGACGGCTTCCGAGTCGCGCTCGTTCATCTGGCATCCGTAAGTTTTTATGTAAACGCTGGGCATCTCGAAAAGTGCGTGAAACTACGCCACCCTTCATCCATTGAAAAGGGCGAATCCGCTTGCCACGATCGCGTTGCTTCAATCTATTTCAGCCATGAATGATGGTTGCAATTTCCAAACATGAGCCAACTAAACATCGCCATCATCGGCTGCGGAAGTATCGCGCTGCAAAATCATTTACCTGGGCTAGCGCTCTGTCCTGACGTGAGGGTGGTCGCGTTATGCGACAATGACGCGGCGTCCTTGGAACGCGCGGGGCAGCAAACGGGGATTAATATCATCGCACTTAATCACGAAGAAATTGTGAAACGCGATGACGTTCACGCGGTCATCATTGCCACGCCGAATTTTTCTCATCCGAAAATCGCGCTCAATGCGATTGCTCATGGAAAACATGTGCTTTGCGAAAAACCTTTGGCGTTGAATCACACCGATGCCCACGCGATGGCGGTTGCTGCCGACCGAGCGAATGTCCGCCACATGACGGCCTTCACATATCGTTTTGTTCCCGCGATGCGTTATCTCGATCATCTGGTGAAACGCGGCGATCTTGGACAACCCTATCATTATCGTTCATGTCGTTTGCAGGATTGGGGAACGCGCGGACTTGGCTGGCGTCAGGTCAAAAAACTTTCTGGCACCGGCGAACTTGGTGACATGCTCAGTCATCGAATTGATTTCGCGCATCTGCTGCTGGGGCCAATGAAACGAGTCGTGGCAAACATGAAAATCGTTCATCCCCTTCGTGGCGGCCAATCCAATAATTTGGATGATTGCGTTTCAATTCTCGCGGATTTTCAAAACGGTGCGACCGGCGTTCTCGAAAGCAGCAAGCTCGCGAGTGGCCGAAACGAAAGTTGGCGCAGCCTCGATTACGTGGAAATTAACGGCTCGGAACGCTCGTTCGTTTTCATCACGGGCGAATGGAACAAACTTCAGATGGGTAAAGCCGGCGGTCCAGGAATGGAAACCATCGAAGTGCCCAAGGAATTTTGGAAATTACCGGGGTCGCCACGCGATATAACTCAAGGCGATCCGCTTGTGACATTTCGCTATGATCAAGCTTGGGAATTTGTGGATGCAATTCGCAACCACCGTTCGTGTCTTCCAAATTTTCACGACGGGGCGCACGCTCAGGCCGTGATGGATGCGGCGGTGAAGTCATCGGAAACCAAGCAGTGGGTGGAACTTTAAGAGTCCGCAAAGACGAAATGTTTATGAAAAAATCTGCATTAATCACCGGAGCAGGCAGCGGTGTTGGGCGTGCAATCGCGTTGCAACTGGCGCAACAAGATTGGCGCATCGCACTCATTGGCCGTCGCGCAGAACTGCTTCACGAAACCGCAAAACTTTCAGGGTTGGCCGCCGAAAATTTCATCATCGTGCCTTGCGACATTGGGAATTCTTCTGCGGTTGCTGAAATGGGGGAAAACGTTCTCGCGCAATTCGGCGAGGTCGAACTTCTCGTCAATGCGGCTGGAACCAACGCGCCGCGCCGATTGTTGAACGTCCTTTCGCTCGAAGATTATCACGCGATGATCAACACCAACCTCAACGGCGCTTACTATTGCGTGCAGGCATTTCTCCCGCAAATGCGCGCTCGCAAGAGTGGAACGATTATCAACATCGTTTCCGATGCAGGGAAACAAGCGTCGCCGAAAGCTGGCCCCGCGTATGTCATGAGCAAATTTGGTTTGGCGGGTTTGACCCAAAGCATCAACGCCGAGGAACGTGATCATGGGATTCGGGCTTGCGCAATTTTTCCGGGCGACATTGATACCCCGCTGTTAGAAAGGCGTCCTGCACCGCCCGATGCGGAAGCGCGTAGCCGAATGCTCAAACCCGACGACGTCGCGCACGCTGCGCTTTTTTGCATTAACCTTGGCCCGCACGCAATTGTTGAGGAAATGATTATCCGCCCGCGCTAATCTTTTTCGGAATCCACGCTCTCTTACCTCGTTGACGGTTAACTAAAACAACCTCAATTTCCTGCCATGCTGAACGTTGATTCGTTGCGAAACTTTTTAGAAAATGAAAAATCTTTTGCGCTTGATCTGCTTCGCGAAATGGTTGGCATCAATAGTTGGACGCTCAATCCCGACGGCGTAAATCGTCTGTCAAAATTTACCGCGGAAACTTTTACGCCGCTCGGCTTCATGGCAGAGTTTGTTCCTTCCACGAATACCAAGTTTGGCAATCATCTTGTCCTCACGCGCAAAGGAAAGTCTCCGCAGAGCGTCGCCATGATTTCGCATCTCGATACGGTTTTTCCGCCGGAAGAAGAAGCGCGAAATAATTTTCATTGGCTCGTTGAACGCGACCGCGCTTATGGCCCGGGCACGCAGGACATCAAAGGCGGCACAGTGATGATGTGGCTCATTTTGCAAGCGCTGCAAAAGTTTGCGCCGGAAATTTTCGAGGATATTTCGTGGAAAATTTTTCTCAATTCGTCCGAAGAAATGTTTTCGCCCGACTTCGGCGACCTCTGTCGAAAAAATTTCGACGCGCAAACTCTGGCCGCGCTGGTCTTTGAAGCGGAAGGTCGTTTGGGCAAAGAAAGTTTAATGGTCGTCGCGCGAAAAGGTCGCGCTTCCTGGCGCGTCACCGCGAGCGGACGCGGTGCGCACGCTGGCGGCGCACATCCGCAAGGCGCAAACGCCATCGAACAACTCGCGAATATTTTACAACGCATCGCGGCGCTCACCGATTATTCGCGCGACCTCACGTTCAACATCGGCACCGTCGCGGGCGGCACGGTCTTGAATCGCGTTCCGCATGAAGCTGTTGCCGAGGGAGAGTTTCGCGCCTTTACGCCCGAAGCTTATGCCCATGGAAAATCTGCGTTGCTGGCCCTCGCTGGCGATGGCGATGTCCGCTGTGTTGCCGATGGATTTCGTTGCAAAGTGAAAGTGGAAATTTTATCCGAAAGCCGTCCCTGGCCGCGCAATGAAGCGACCGATAAGCTTTACGAATTTTGGAAACAAGCTGGCAATGAATTAGAAATTCCTGTGAACCTCCAAGAACGTGGCGGCCTGAGCGACGGCAATTTAATCTGGGACGCGATCCCGACACTTGATGGCCTCGGTCCGTGGGGCGAAAACGATCATTGTTCCGAACGCAGCGCTGATGGAGCAAAAGTTCCTGAATTTGTCCAACTCAGCAGCATCGTCCCGAAAGCGATGTTGAATACACTGGCGATTTTAAAATTACTGAAGGCCGACAGCAGAAGGTGAAATTCAAACCGCCTGAAATTTTATGGCATTTCTTAAAGCATTTTTGCGAGCACTTGGAATTCAGCGCCCTTGCTGCCAGGGACGTTCCCGCTGAAGATGCAACGGAGAAGTCGCCAAAAAAAGGAAACCCGGATTGAAACGTTTTCTCTCGCAGAAAGAAGTTGTCCAGAGCGATGACCAAATTTGCGAAAGGCCGGGCAAACCTGCTGATTTGCTGGTCCCGGCGCTCCCACGAATCGGGACAACGCTGATTGTTGCGAAAGCGAACTTCTATAAAGTTATTCAAATGAATGGAAATTTATTGGCAGCAGTTTTGATTTTTGGATTGTGCGGCGCAGGCTGTCACGGCCCCAAACTGCAACTGAAACAGCGCGTCGCCTTCAACGGCAGCGTCACTGACCCCACCTTTCGCCATTCTCTCGCCGGCCAGCTCCGGACAGATTTTCTTCCGGGCAATAAAATTGAACCTCTTCTAAATGGCGACCAGATTCTCCCGGCCATGATCGCCGCCATTCGCAGCGCGACCAATTCCGTCAATCTCGAATCTTACATCTGGAAATCAGGACGCATGAGTGACGCATTTATCGAGGCGCTTTCTGAACGGGCGCTCGCCGGGGTGGAAGTGCGTTGTATGGCTGATGGAATTGGCACGATGAAGTTGAAAGCTGAAGACGAACAGCGTCTTCGCGATGCAGGGGTGCAATATTTTCGCTACAACAAACCACGGCTCCATCGGCTCAATCGCGTCAACTTCCGCGACCATCGCAAACTCATGACCGTCGATGGCCAGATCGGTTTCACAGGCGGCGCGTGCATCGCGGACGCATGGCTCGGCAACGCCGACACCAAGGAAGTTTGGCGCGACACGCATTTCCGCGTGGAAGGCCCGAGCGTGGCGCAAATTCAAGGTATCTTCGGCGCAAACTGGCTTAAGACCCGCGGCGAAATGCTCACTGGCGAAAAGTTTTATCCGACGCTGAAACCGCAAGGCGAAGCGCTTGCCCAAAACTTTGCCAGTGGTCCACAAGACGGAGGTGAAACCGCGCGCCTGGTTTATTTAACCGCCATTTCTGCGGCGCAAAAACACATCCGCCTTGAGCATGCTTACATAGTTCCCGATGACCTCGCGATGGAAGCATTGTTAAAAGCGCGCGAACGTGGCGTGGAAATCGATGTCATCACCGCTGGAGCGACAGATTCGGGTTTGGTTAAAAGCGCGTCCAGAAATCTCTGGCCACAACTCCTGCGGGCGGGCGTGAAAATTTACGAATACCACCCGGCCATGCTGCACTGTAAAATCCTGATCGTGGACGATGCCTTCGTGAGTTGCGGCTCCGTGAATTTCGATGAGCGTTCCTTCAGAATCAACGACGAGTCCAACATGAACGTAATTAATTCCGCGTTCACCGCGCGCATGATCGCCGACTTTGAGCACGATAAAGCGCAATCCCAAAACATGACGCTCGCCGATGTGAAACGAGTGCCGTGGACCAGGCGCGCGTTTGAATGGTTCACCGGGTTCTTCAGACAACAGCTTTGAATTTGAGGATCCGTTACGTTTTCAAACGTTTAATTCCCACAACGCCCGAACAGGTATGGCGTGAATGTTTGCCGCAAAGGGAACGACTTGATCGCCAGTGTAAAACACCACGCCACGCACAAATCGTCTTCCCGCAGCTTCCGCGAGCGCGCGCATTCCGAGCAGATGATTCGCGCCGAGACTGGCGGTGGCTTT
>JBDSYB010000062.1:0-37793 GCA_039925885.1 Verrucomicrobiota bacterium | reverse complement strand
ATTCGTCTCCGGCAGTTCGGCGAGCATCTCGTCGTAGGTCCAAAGACGTTTCTCCACTTTTGGTTTTGGAAAAGTTGCGACTGCCATGCACTAACTAAGCCAAAGTTTCGGAGAAAATCAAAGCCTGTTTACGCCTCGGGATATTTCTGCGCGACGGGAAATCTTCTTCCCACCCCAAAAGCTTTACTTGTAACTTTCAAACCGGGCGCGGCTTGACGGCGTTTGTATTCGCTTAGATCGATCAGACGAATCACTTTTTTTACGACTGCTTCTTCAAATCCAAGTTGAACAATTTCGCCCGACGAACGGGCGTGAACAACGTAGTGATCTAAAATCGCGTCGAGAATTTCGTAGGGCGGCAACGAATCCTGATCGCGTTGATCGGGACGCAATTCCGCGGATGGCGCTTTTGTGATCGTGGAAACTGGAATAATTTCCCGCTCGCGATTGATCCATTTCGCCATTTCATAAACCATGGTTTTCGGAACATCGCTGATCACCGCCAAACCGCCGCACATGTCGCCGTAAAGGGTGCAATAGCCGACGCCAAGTTCGCTTTTGTTTCCAGTCGTGAGCAGAAGCGCGCCGAATTTGTTCGAGAGCGCCATGAGCAAAACGCCTCGGAGCCGCGCTTGAATATTTTCTTCGGTGGTGTCTTCGGCGCGACCGGCGAAAATCGGTTTCAATTCTTGTTTCGTTGCCGCGAAAACCGTCTGGATCGGAATCACGTCGTATTGAATGCCGAGATTTTTCGCCAGAATCCGCGCGTCGTCCAAACTATGCTGCGACGAATACTTGGACGGCAACGAAATGCCCCTCACATTTTCCTTCCCAAGCGAATCAGCGGCCAGGCAGGCGACCAGCGCCGAATCAATTCCTCCGCTCAAGCCAAGCACTGCCGACTTGAATCCGCACTTTTGCAAATAATCACGCAAGCCCAGCACGAGCGCCTTGTAAACTTTTTCCACATCAGATGCGGAATGGAAATCAATGGACTTTTCCGCCTCCGTGTCCACCAGAAGAAAATCTTCGGCAAACAATTCCGCTTGGGCAATTAGTTGTCCGGCGGAATTGAAAACCATGCTGTTGCCATCGAAAATCAACTCGTCATTCCCGCCGATCAAATTGCAAAAAACAATGGGCGTTTTCGCTTTCCGCGCGAGGCTCGACAACATTCCATAACGAACGTTTTCTTTGCCGAGTGACCAGGGCGAGGCGGAAACGTTGAAAAGGATTTTCGCGCCCGCCGTGATTAATTCCATGGGCGGATTATTTTGATAGCGGCGTTCCGGCCAGAAATCTTCGTCGTTCCAAATGTCTTCACAAACGGTCAAGCCGATTTTTTTTCCCGCGAATTCAGCAGGACGATTCTCTGTGGCCGCTGCAAAATAACGATCTTCGTCGAACACATCGTAAGTAGGCAAAAGCGTTTTAACGCGGGTCGCGACAATTTTTCCATTTTGCAAAAGCGCAACTTCGTTGTTGAGGGGACGACCGGGACGAATTTTATTTTCACCCACGTAACCCACCAACAAACCGACGTTACCCGTGGCGGCGGCGAGGCGATGAAGCGTCGCGAGGTTTTGCTGGATAAAATCTTTTTTGAGAAGCAAATCGCGAGGCGGATAACCCGTGATAGTTAATTCCGGGCAAACAACAATTTCGACTTTGTTTTCCACGCCGCGTTGATAGGCGGCTAAAATTTTGGCTTCGTTTCCAGCAAGGTCGCCGACGGTCGTGTTGATCTGCGCCAAAGCGATTTTCATAGAAAATTATCTTTTAGGTTGAAACGTTTTGGTCAACGGGCCGAACTCGCTACGGACGACTACGCCTGTTCCGATGTTATGACGTTGAAACCATCCATCTTTGGTTTCCAAAACAAACTGAATGTCTTCGCTGGCTGCGACGACGGCGTTGGTGTTTTCCTTTTCGAAATGATGGATTTCACGAATGACACCATCGGTGCTGAGATAGGCGGCGGAGAGAGATTGCGGACAATTTTTCATCCAGAAAGAGACACGTCGCGGTGATGGAAAAGGAAAAATCATTCCTTCATTTTCCTCGATGTTGGTGCGGAACATCATGCCGGTTTGCATTTGGATTTCGGTCAACGCCATTTCCGTGATCATTTCCTCGGAACCAATCCAAAGCTTGAGCGAAGGCAATCTGGCTTGTGCCTGCGTGGGAAGAGATGTCTCGATGGAGGGCGGGACGGCGGGCGTCTTCGGTTGCTTGTTGCATCCGGCAAGTAGAAAACCGGCGACCAACGCCGCGATTGCTGCACAGAATTTCATACGCCACACACTGCGCGCCGAAGAAATCAATTTCAATCTCTAGTTCAAAGGTTGATGTGAAGAAAACGGAGTGATCAAATATCGATTAATAGTTGGACAGAATTTGATTTGCAGGAAACATCGGCTCAAGGGATTATATTTACATGCGTTGGCGAATGTTTCTTTTCATTTCAATCGCGCTCAATCTGGCTCTTCTCGCCGCATGGTTTGTGGCTCCTCCCCAATCACCCGCTTCTCCCAAGATAACTTCCGTCCCGGACATCGATTTGGTGGATCATTCAAATAGTGTCCAGACGAACGTGGTAGTGCGGCGTCAGAACTTCACGTGGGAGGAAGTGGAGTCGAATGATTACGCCACCTATATCAAAAATCTCCGGGAAATCGGCTGCCCGGAGACGACGATTCGCGATATTATTGTCGCCGATGTGGATGCCTTATATGCGCATCGCCGCACGACAGAAGTCGTTTCAGCAGATCACCAATGGTGGAAGTCAGACCCCGACATTGAAGCCGTGCAAAAAGCGGGGGAGAAATTGAAAAATTTGGACGGCGAGCGACGAACATTGTTGACACGGTTGCTGGGATCCGGTTGGGAGACGCCGAGCAATCCGCTGCCTCCTTCTGTACGGACTGGCATCAGCTTAAGCGGTCCTGTGCTGGGGGAATTGACCCCGCAGGCCAAACAAAACGTGTATGACATAGCTTCTCGCACTCAGCAAAAAATCGAGGCCTATCAAGAAGCGCAACAAGAAGCTGGCAAGGAGGTTGACCCTGCCGAATTGGCGCGATTACGCACGGAATCGCGGGGTGAATTGGTTAAAGTATTGACTCCCGCGCAAATGGAGGAATTTCTCCTGCGCTACTCGCAAACTGCTACGAAGATGCGTTCGGACTTGCGGGGTTTAAACTTAACGCCAGACGAATTCAAAACTTTGTTTCGGCAAACAGATTCAATCGAACAACAGCGGGAAATGCCTTCCACGAATGGTGATGCGGCGCAACTCAAGCGGCAACAGGAATTGAAGGCCCGGGAAGAAGCCGCTCTCCAGCAAACATTGGGCAAGGAGCGTTTTGCCGCTTACAAACTGTCGCGCGACCCGGTTTTTCAACAGGCGCAAGCCACCGTTGAAGAGCGGAATGCGCCGCCAGCTTTGCTCATGCCCATCTATCAAATCAACCAATTGACGGAAGCGGAGCGCCAGCGCATTCGTAATGATTCCGCGTTGACCGATGAACAAAAAGTGGACGCCCTCGCTTCAACCCAGGCGGAACAAGAGAAATCATTACAAAAACTCCTTTCGTCTGAAATTGTCCAGCGTTACCGACCGACCAACTCCGTGCAGCCCTAATTTTGCGATTTTCCGCAGCTTTTCCACGCCCGACACAATTTGAGCTTTTCCCTGATTGTAAGGACAAACCCAATCTCTAGCCTGTGCAGCAGAGGCAGAGAGGCTGTAGCTTCACTCACGGTGAGGGAGGCGATCTTCTGCCAGTTGAAGAAAATAGTTATGATAACTCTAATCAAACTAGTGGCGGCAGCGGTCATCGGGTTCGCGGTGTTACATCCTACTACCACTCCCAAGGCAGATAATTGCGAGTGCAAAGCCAAAGCGAATTAATTCGCCGGCGAAGAAGAGCGGTTCCTTGCGAGCCGCTCTTCTTTTTTTCCAGGTCGCTTCGTTCCTATGTATCGCGAGATTTTAACCCATCCCCATATCGGTTCCTATTCAGCGTTACTTTTAGCCGGATTCATTGCGGCTTACTTTTTAGGACGTTGGCGGGCAACGAGAAATCAAATTGAAGGCCGCCACATTGATAATCTCGTTTTGCTGCTGTTGATCGTCACCCCCATCGGCGCGCGTTTTTTCAGCAGACTATTCGATTTTCCCGAACCCATTGGTCTTTGGGAGGCACTGAAAGTTTGGAAAGGTGGAGGATTGGTTTTTTATGGAGGATTGATTTTTGGCATTGCGCTAGTGGTGGCGTATGTCTTGATCACGAAAATTTCATTTTTGCAGTTTGGGGATGTCCTCGCGCCGTCGTTGGCTCTCGGATTGGCCTTCGGGCGAGTGGGATGTTTTTTATCCGGCTGCTGCTGGGGCGATTTTTGTGGGAATCCTGCGCAACTGGCATTAATTAAGAATGCTATAACGAAACATCAGATTCAGACATTTCCCGCACTTTCCCCGAAAGATTTTTTCCTTGCTGTCCGTTTCCCCCCCGAGACCGGCGCTTATGAACAACATCAAACTCTCGGGCTAATTTCAGCTAAAGCGGCTACTTCCCTGCCGGTGCATCCGGCGCAACTTTATGAAGCTGGTTTGGCTCTATGTCTTTGTCTTTTATTAAACGCGGCCTTCAAACATCGGCGCGGGCGCGGAGAAGTTTTTGCCCAATTCGCGATAGGCTACGGGGTCATTCGCTTCGCCGTGGAATTTTTCCGTGCGGATACGCCGCCTGTTTATTTCGGCATGAGCATTTCGCAAGTGATAAGTATTGGAATCGGCGTCGCGGGGTGTGCGTTGTTCGCCTATTCCAGGTTACCTGCTCAAAAAATTCTCCCACAGAAATCGCCCGTGTGCGATCTGGCTTCAACGGTCTCCTGAAAGCAATTTACGCGCGCGTGGTGCAAGCTCCAATTCACGGCCCGTTGTTTCAAGGATTTTTCACGTGCCGGGTTTCAATTCGAGCGGCCAAAAAAATGGAAGGGCAAAGAAGATTAAGGTGATTAGGATCAACGTCAGCCAAATTCCTGTTTTAACGAAATCAACAAAACGATATTTGCCCGGGCCGTAAACCAGAATGCAGGATGGTTCGAGGGGCGTGATAAAGGAAACCGATGCCGCCAGCATGATTGCGATGGCAAACGTGCGTTGGTTGACGTGCAGCACTGCAGCGGAACTCAGGGCAACGGGCAACACCACCAGCGCGGCGGCCGCGTTGGACATCGGTTGCGTCAAAGCAATAGTTAGTATAAAAAAGCCTGCCATGACCCCTTTCGGCCCCAGCGGTTCCAGGAAAGTTACTATCCATTTGGCTAGAAATTCGGCAGCGCCAGTCTTTTCCATTGCCACGCCGAAAGCTGTCATGCCTCCAATTAAAATGAGCAATCGCCAATCGATAAAATCATAGGCTTCTTCAATTCGCAGGCAACCGAACGCCATCGTCAAGACTGCAGCGGAAAGAAAGGAAATTGATAAAGGAAACCAGCCCATCCCCCCAATTAAAATGGCGGCTCCAAAAAACAGCGCCACCAGCCAACCTTTGCCACGGCGATAAAGCGTGGGCGCAACCTCTTCGAGAATGGAAAAGTTCTGGTTGCGACGGAGGAATTCGATCCGTTCCGTCGCCCCTTGCACGAGAAGCAAATCGCCGAGGCGGAGACGAATATTCCCAATTTTTTCCAGACGGGACTGGCCATGTCGATACACCGCTAAAACTGTCAGCCCGAAACGCTGGCGAAAGGAGATTTCTTTAAGAGAACGTCCGATTAAATTGGAGCGCGGGTTAACGAGCACCTCAACGATTTTTACGTCCTCGGATTGAAGGGAAGGATCGTCCAGTTTGAGTTCGGCTTTAATTTCGATACCGGCGGTGCTTTTGACCTTCATCAACTCATCAACTTTGCCTTTCACGATCAAAATATCTTCGGCCTCGATCACCGTGGCTTTGTCGGGCATAAATCTTTTCTTGCCACGCACCATTCCGAGAATCTGGAATTCCAACTTTGCCAGGTCCGATTCGAAGATTCTTTGTCCAATAAGATGCGAGTCGGCGACAACGATAATTTCGCTTAAATATTCGCGAATGTTGTAATCTGTCGCGAGGCTTTCGTCGGGATAATCCGGCAGAAGGCGTTTCCCAATGGTCATCATGTAAACAATACCCGCTCCTAAAATCAACACCCCCATGCCTGTGATTTCAAAAAGGCCGATGGGTTTGAGGCCGACCTTTTTCATGTAGCCATTGACCGCAATATTCGTGGAAGTACCAATCAGGGTGCAGGTTCCGCCGAGGATTGAGGCGAAGGCGAGAGGAATAAGAAACTTCGAGGGGCTTAATTTAAGTTTTTTACAAACCCCCAAAACGGGGGTCAGGAACAAGGCCGTCACCGTGGTGTTGTTCATGAATGCGGATAAGCCACCCACGCAACTCATCATAACAAAAAGAAAACGGTTGGAACTATTTCCCGAAAAACGAAGCAACCGTTGACCCAATGCGTCAATCACGCCAGTTCGCTGGAGAGCGCCGCTAATAATAAAAATGGAGCCAAGAATAATGATAATGTCGCTGCTCAAACCCGCAAACGCCTCGTCGGGCGTAAGAATCCCAAAGGCGACTAGCGCGATCAAAAGGCCGAGCGTAACAACGTCAACGGAAAATTTTTCAAACGAAAATAAAATGGTTCCAATGACCAGCAATCCCAAAACGATAGCAATGTGCATACTTTCTTTTATTTCTTCCATCCACTATTGGGATGTGCCGTCGTTAAATAGTTTCTTCCCAAGCCTTTGGCAACAGGCGTTTCCTCACCAGCCTTTCCAGGATTGCTAGAACGAGAGCTTTACGCGCAAGCTATTCAAATGGCGGGAGGCGACCGATCTAAAGCGGCGAAATGGCTGGGCGTCTCGCGTCCGACCATGCGAGAGAAGCTGACTCGATACTCACTTTTTCCAAATCGTGTCCAATAGAATTCCAATGATATTTCGCATTTTTTTTGTTGTGCTTGCGATTTCCTTCACGAGCGTTGCGAACGAAACGAATTCCCATTCAAAAATTTCACGACTGGAGCGCTCCAATTTGCTGCTCTTCCACGAATCAAATGGAAAAGTTGCTCAAGGAAAACTAAAAAAAGATTGGGAGAAACGTCGCGCGGAAATCCTTCGCGCCATGCAGGAAGTGATGGGGCCGTTGCCCGTAAAAGAAAAACGCTGCCCGCTTTCCGTGCAAACTATCGAGGAGGTTGATGGCGGGTCTTACATTCGCAAACTAATCACCTACCAGGCGGAACCGAACTCACGCACTCCTGCTTACTTGCTGATTCCGAAAAAAGCATTGGAAAAAAATGCGCAGGTTCGCGCCATCCTTTGCCTTCATCCTACCGACATGCAACTTGGTCATAAAGTTGTTGTTGGATTGGGTGGAAAGGAAGATCGCAGCTACGCCAGCGAATTGGCCGAACGCGGATTTGTCACGCTCAGTCCTGCTTATCCGCAAATGGCAAATTACGCGCCGGACTTGAAAGCTCTGGGTTACGAAAGCGGCACCATGAAAGCAATCTGGGACAACAGTCGCGGAATAGATTTTCTCGAATCGCTCCCGTTTGTGAAACGCGATGGTGTCGCAGCCATCGGACATTCGCTGGGTGGACACAATTCGATTTACACCGCTGTCTTCGATTCTCGCGTCAAAGTCATCGTGTCCAGTTGCGGATTTGATTCCTACCTCGATTACATGGATGGAAATATCAAAGGCTGGACGAGTGAACGTTACATGCCGAAGTTGAAAAATTATTCACTCGCGGAAATCCCTTTCGATTTCCATGAGATGATCGCCGCGCTTTCCCCTCGCCCTGTTTTTGTCAACGCCCCAACGGGCGACACTAATTTCAAATGGCAAAGCGTGGATCGCGTGGTCGCCGCCGCCAAAGAAATTTATGGATTGGATAACGCGGGAAAAAATTTGCGCGTCGAACATCCGGAATGTGGACATGATTTTCCCGGTCCCGTCCGCGAGAAGGCTTACAAATTTATCGAAGATAATTTGCCTTGAGCGGTTCGCCAGTCTCCCTTTCTCCCAAAAAATTTCCCGCCGGAAACTACAGTTGACTCCGTGAAGCCGTGTGTTAAAAAAAATTGCGTCGGCGAAAAGAATGCGGTGTCGGTGTCAGACGACAAGATTGTCCTGGTGACAATCAGTGATTACTGCCGGTGCAGAATCTCCAACACGGTTTTTTGAGCGGATACTCAAAATATGAGCGAAAACAGATTGTTCGTTGGAAACCTCGCGTATCAAACGATGGAAAACGACCTGCAGGATTATTTCTCGCAGGCTGGTTCGGTCACTGCGGTAAACCTGATGTTGGACAAATTCACCGGCAAATCCCGCGGGTTTGCTTTTATTGAGTTCGCTTCTCCTGCCGATGCGCAGAAAGCAGTGGAAATGTTTAGCGGCAAAGATTTTCAAGGCCGGGATTTGACCGTGAACATTGCCCGTCCCAAGGAAGATCGCCCACCGCGTCGTGAGGGCGGCGGGGGCGGAGGTTATCGTGGTGGTGGAGGCGGCGGGGGTGGTTATCGCGGCGGTGGAGGAGGCCGTGAACGAGAAGGCGGCGGCGGGGGCGACCGTTACTAGAAAACAAGATTTAACAAGGGCCGGTTTTTTCAACCGGCTCTTTTTTTTGCGATGGTAAAGATTTGACACCAATTCGCCGCAACTCTAGCTTGGTGCAACAGAAAAAATCTTATGGCTGAAATTCCTAATTTACCGTCTGGCGCTGTTCCACCGAAATCGAATGAACCGGTTAAAGTGCAGCCGAAAAAAGAAACCGTGCGCATTAATTTGCCGCCCAAGCCGACCGCTTCGCCGACAATTAAATTGCCGACTTTGCCGACCGGCAGCCCTGCGCCTCTGACAGCTTCCGCTGCTGCGCCCGTCGCGTCGTCTGCTCCTGGCACAGGTCCTAAACCGCCCACTCCTCCCACGGGAGGAACCGGCGTTCGCGTCGCTCCGGCCACGGCCCAGCGCGCTGCGATGTCTCCGTCCGTCCCCGCTCCCCGACAAGCACCCGCGCCTGTTTCAACCGTCAGCGGTTTGGACAGAGCTTTGGCAATTATTGCAGCCATCGCCAGCATCGCCGCCTTGGGTATGGTAATTTTCCTGGCCTTTGTTTTTAACACACATCCCGGCAGTTAATTTTTTTTGCTATGGCTGCTGCAAACATCCTTGTGCTCAATTCGGGAAATTTTCCTGTCGAAGTTCTCAAATCCACCACACCCGTCCTCGTAGATTTTTGGGCGGAATGGTGCGGCCCGTGCAAAATGATCGCGCCAGTTCTCGATGAACTGGCCAGCGAATACGATGGCCGCGTAAAAATTGGCAAAGTGAACATCGACGAAGATCAAGCTCTCGCCTCGCAATTTGGAGTTCGCGCCATTCCCACGCTTCTCATTTTCAAAGACGGCCAGGTCGCCGAACAAATTGTCGGCATGCGCTCCAAGCGGGATTTGAAAGCAAGCCTCGATAAAGTAGCTCCGTAAATTCCCGGCGGACGGGCGCTATGCCACTCATCGTCACGCCCGGCCAATTCACTCAAAGAGCCGAGTTGTATCATCAGCTCGGCTCCATGCTTTCCGCCGGAATGCCCTTGACGAAAGCGGTTGAAATGGCGCAGCAAAATCTGCCCAATGCTTCCTCCCGCAGAGCGCTTTTCAAAATAGGCGCGCAAATACAAGAAGGCCACACTTTCGCCGATTCCATTGCCAACGTCTCGGGTTGGATTACGTCCTTCGATCTCGCTCTTCTGTCTGCCGGCGAAAAAAGCGGACGGCTCGATGTCGTCTTCAAATCCCTCGCAAGCTATTACAACAATCGCGCAAAAATCACCCGCGACGCCATTTCACAAATGATGCAAAGCGTTTTGACGCTCCACGTTTTACTGCTCATTTTTCCATTGGCTCTGCTGGTCAATGGTGTGGCAAAGGGAAACTGGACTCCTTTTCTTATCGAAAAACTTTTCGCGTTCGGATTGCTCTACGGCATCACTTTTGTGGTGCTTTATCTCTGTCAGGGACAACGCGGCGAAACATGGCGCGGTCTTTTGGAAGAACTCAGTCGCCCGATTCCATTTCTTGGAAAAGCTCGAAAATTTCTGGCCTTGGCGCGTTTGTCCATCGCACTGGAGTCGCTCATCAATGCCGGTGTGTCGATCATCACCGCATGGGAACTCTCGGCTACCGCCAGTGGTTCCGTCGCGCTACGCCGAACGGTTGCCAAATGGAGACCACACATTGAGGCCGGAACACCGCCCTCGGAATTGATCAATTTGTCGCGGGAATTTCCGCAGATGTTCGCCAACCTTTACCAAACCGGCGAAAATTCCGGCCAGCAGGACGATACATTGCGACGACTCAACGCCTACTATGAAGAAGAGGGTTTCCGCAAACTGCGCCTGTTCACACGACTCTTCAACGCACTGCTTTATCTTGGGGTTGTAATCGTGGTGGCGTATTCGATATTCAGTTTTTACCTCGGCTACTACGGAGCAATGATGGATGCCTTTTAAATACTTGAAAGCATGACTATTTCCGAACTCCACTCCAACGAAGAATTGCGGCAACACGAATTTCCTGTCGCCAAAGAAAAAATTTATCTCGGCCATGCAGGCGTTTGTCCCCTGCCCCGCCGCGTCGCAGAAGCGGTGCGCGATTACGCAACACAATGCACGTTGGGTGACCAGGAAGCGCTCGTCCCCCTCACGCGAATTCAAAAATTTCGCGAAACCGCCGCGCGCCTTCTCAAAGCCCAACCCGACGAAATTGCTTTTGTCGGGCCCACTTCCCTGGGACTGAGTTTCGTTGCGGCGGGTCTGTCCTGGAAAAAGAACGACAACATTTTAATCTACTTCGACGACTATCCATCGAACGTCTATCCCTGGATGAATCTCGCCCAAAAAGGTGTGCAGGTTCGAATGATGAACATTCGTGAACTGGGAAAAATTCGGCCCATCGACGTCATGGGTCAAGTCGATGAAAACACCCGGTTGGTCGCCCTCGCTTCAAATCATTTCGTCTCGGGTTATCGGATTGACATCCGCGCCATCGGCGATTTCTTGCGCAAACGAAATATTTTATTTTGCCTCGACGCCATTCAAACGCTGGGCGCTTTTCCGACGACGGTGGAGAATGTCGATTTCGCCGCCGCCGACGCGCACAAATGGCTGCTTGGCCCCAGTGCGGCGGGAATTTTCTACGTGCGAAAATCCGCCCAGGAAAAATTGCGTCCCACCGTTTTCGGCTGGCACAATATCCATTGCCCCAACTACGCGGCCCAAGAGGAAATTCTTCATCCCGCGCACGCCCGCCGCTACGAAGCCGGCTCTGAAAATCTGCTCGGCATCATTGGGCTTAACGCCGCCCTGGAAATGATTTTGGAAATCGGCGTGGACAAAATCGCCGCCGAACTATTGCGCAAAAGAAGTTGGATCATCCCCGCTCTGCAATCGAAGGGCTACACTGTTTTGCAGGCGGACGCTCTGCCCGTAAATGCCAGCGGAATAATTAGTTTTTTTAAGGAAGGAACTGACTTGCCAGCGCTTCATCAAAAACTTGCGGAAGCAAATATCATCACTTCCGTCCGCGCCGATCGAAGTAGTCGCCGTTACATCCGCCTCTCGCCCCATTTTTACAACACGGACGCAGAACTGCATCGCGTTTTAGAAATGGTCTAATTGTTCTTATTCCGTCTCGGAATTCCACGATTTAAACCGAGACGAAAACAATTATTTTGCCACCCGCACCAGTAAAATCGGCACGCTGGTTTTGTGGCGAACCTCATGAATTGTGCTGCCGAAAATCAAGTCGCCAAAAAATCGATGGCCGTGAGTTGTCATGGCAATCAGATCGCAATTTTCGCTTTCAGCCGCTTTTACAATTTCATTGGGCGGTTCGCCCATTGCCAGGAATACGGAAACTTTCAAGCCACGTTCCCGCAACATCGCGGCGGTTTCTTCCAGGTAATGGCGGTCTGCTTTCATCTCATCAGACTCCGCGAGTTTAAGCCGCTCGAAATGCCGCGCCGCCCAGCCGTCGGCCACGTGTAACAGCAGAATTTCGGAATTAAATTTTTCCGCTAATTCGGTCACGTGCGGCAGGACGCTACGATCGGCGCTGCTATTTTCCAATGCGATGAGAATTTTTTTATACATTGGACTTAGCGGATTGCTCCAGTGAGTAACTTGGTGATGCCGGAAAAATCGAGCAAATATTTTAAGTTCAACGCCACAATGATTCCAGCCGTTGTCCACGCCAGAATTTTAATCCAAAGCGGGTTGACGAATTCGCCCATCTTTTTTCGACTGCTCGTAAAAATAATCAGTGGGATTACCGCAAACGAAAGTTGCAGGCTCAAAATCACCTGGCTAAAAATCAGCAACTTTGCCGTGCCGCTTTCGCCATACATCATCGTCACGATGACGGCGGGAATAATGGCAATTAATCGTGTGATCAATCGGCGCAGCCACGGGCGCAGTCGGATATTTAAAAAACCTTCCATCACGATTTGCCCCGCGAGCGTGCCGGTCAAAGTCGAATTTTGTCCCGACGCCAGCAGTGCCACTGCGAATAATGTGCTCGCCCCAAAAACCCCAAGCGTCGGCGTGAGAAGTTTGTAGGCGTCCTGAATCTCCGCGACTTCATGCTGGCCGCGAGTGTGAAAGGACGCTGCCGAAACAATTAAAATTGCCGCGTTGATGAACAACGCGAACATCAAGGCGAAAGTCGAATCCAGCGTCGCAAATTTGATCGCCTCTTTTTTGCCTTCCCGGTTCTGCTCGTATTTGCGCGTCTGCACAATCGACGAGTGCAGGTACAAATTATGCGGCATCACCGTCGCGCCCAGAATTCCGATGGCCACATAAAGCATTTCAGGGTTTTTAATAATTTCAAAACGGGGAATGAATCCACCCATGACCGCAGCGAATTCTGGTTTGGCAAAAATAATTTCTGCAAAAAAACAACCGCCCACGGTGAGAATCAAAACCACGACCAGCGCTTCGATGTAACGAAACCCTTTATTCTGCAAATACATCACCGCCAGAACGTCGAGCGCGGTGATGCAGACGCCCCAGACCAATGGAATTTTGAACAGCAAATTAAGCGCGATGGCGGATCCAATAACTTCTGCCAGATCACATGCGCAAATCGCCATCTCACACAAAAACCACAAGGTGATCGCGGTCGGTTTTGAATAATGGTCGCGGCAGGCTTGCGCCAGATCGCGTCCTGTCACGATGCCCAGCTTCGCACAAAGCGCTTGCAAAAGAATCGCCATCAAGTTGGAAATTAAAATCACGCTGAGCAGCGTGTAACCAAACGCTGAACCGCCCGCCAAATCAGTCGCCCAGTTCCCAGGATCCATGTAGCCGACGGCGACCAAATATCCGGGACCGGAAAACGCCAGCATCTTGCGCCAGAAACTCGCTCCTTTTGGAACGGCGATGCTGCCGTGAACTTCCTGCAAGCTGCGTTGCTCGCTTCGCTTCCGCCAACCTTCTTCCGGCTGTTCTAAAACTTCGTTATCTTTCATTTTAAAAACGAATTGTAATTCCCATAAACGGGTTGAAATCATCCGCCGCGCGCGTGATCCCAAAATTAATTCCAGCGTCCAGTTGGACATTTTCTGTCAGCGCGTAAACGAGTCCGACATCAATCGTGCCGACCCAATCCTTCGCCGATGTCGCGGCCACGGAACTAAAAAACTCCGCGTAGCCATCCACATCGCCAATAAGCTGATGCGAAAAAGTAATTGAGTTAATAAATTCAGCGTGGTGTCCCCCACCGGATTCATCTTTGTTTAAATCAAATTCGGTCATCAGTCCCATTTGCCACTCGTGCGGGAGTTGGACGGCGAGAGGAAAAATAATTCCGCCTTCATACGCGCCGTTGCCCAGATCGCTTTGTGCAGTGGGAAATTTCACAAAGGGCATCACTCCAAAAGCCGTCGGTCCCCCGTCGTTTCCCCAAAAATTGATTTTCGTGCGGGCGGTCACATCGCCGAAGCCCGAATTGTTCCGAATGTTTCCAATCGAACGGTCGTCCGTTCGCGTTGTGTTGTAGGTCGGAACAATCACCTGAAGATCCACGTTATTGCACAAACCAACTTTGAAATTCGCTGCCGCAAAATTGAAACTTTCAGCCCGAATATCGACGTGGCTTGAGTTGTATCGGTCGTAACTATAATTCACCAAATCCATTTCCAATTGAAAATGCCCCGCATCGACCGTGTATGGGCTTTCCGTTTTGTCGGGGCGGTCCGTGGAAAGTTCGCGCATCCGTTCGTGAGGCGTCGGATTCAATACATGATAAATGCTTTTGTCTTTTTCAATGAACGGCTCACTCGCCAACGCCGCAAAACTCATCAGACACAACAATCCGCTGGCGAGGAGTTGGTGAAGTGGGTTTGGGTTGCGAAAATATTGCATGACTTTGCCTAAGCTAAACAAGTCAGAGTTTGAGTCAAGAAAGAAAGTTAGACAGGTCTATACTTTGCATCAGACTTTCAAAAGACGCTTCAGATTATCCAAATAATTTCCAGGCTTTTAAAAGGGAACGGGCTTTTCTCTAAAGAACTTTGTCGGCACCATTCCCGTCATGCGCCCTACAAATATCGAGCAGATCGGTGATGAACTCGCTTTCAAATGGGACGATGAAAGCGAATCCTTTATCCGACTGGAAGCTTTGCGCCGTCATTGCCCCTGCGCTGGTTGCAAAGGCGAAGTCGATGTCATGGGAAATTTATACAAAAATCCAGAGCGTCCTTACGCCGCGACAGCTTTTCGCTTGCGCAAGTTTGAAATGGTGGGCGGTTATGCCATCCAGCCCACTTGGGAAGACGGACACGGTTCGGGAATTTTTTCCTTTGAGTATTTGAAGCGTTTGGCCGACAGCCAAATGGTTTGACTCAAGTTCTTTTCGTTTACGATTTTTCCGATAGCAATCCAATGGCGTCTTCGGAAGATCCCGCGCCCTTGGCTTCCATGTGACGCAGAAATTCAATAATCACCTTGCGCTGCTCATCGGAAAATTGTGTTGCCCGGATCGAGAAATGTTCCCGGTGATCTAAATCGAACTCGAAATGAAAACGAATCGAGTCGGGCAAAATATCCAATTTGTCGTAGGACTCAACCGAGGCCAGCATGAAGGCGGGCAAAAAATAATGAAACGCTTCCGGTGTAAAAAGAGAAAGCGCGCTGTGATGATCGCGCAAATCTTCGACCGCGTGTCCCTCCCATGTCTTACCTTTGAAATAGTCGGTGATTTCCTGGCAGGGTCGGCAGTGATACGGACAACGAGTGATATTGTTGTCCCCCGGGTAGGAGACATCGGCGAAAGCGGCTTTAATGGTTTCTTGAAGCGACATAGAATGCAGAGAGTCAGCCACAGCTTGCCGTGCTTCGCAATGCAAAACACGGCTCACGTCCATCGCTCTTGACTCCGAGGCGCGCGTCTCAAAAACTTGCCATGATGAAATCGGAACGCTTGGGCAAAATTTTGTTGATCGGATTTGGGATTGCTCTGGTGATTTACATTTTTGCGTTCAGTTTGATCCAAAATCGACGCGTGACGAAGGGGCCGTGGCAGGTTGTTTTCACCACATATTCCGAAGGTGTGCCGGGATTATTGGTTAACCAGACGAAGCTCAAAGTTTCTCAAAGAATTATTTTTCCAGAACAAAGGCTTTCTCAAACTAACCTGGAGCAGACGTTGGTTTTCGATGATCCTACAAAAACGAACGCCCCTTTTGGTGAAATTGTTTTTCAGGACCTGACTTTTTTGCCAGGCACGGTGACGTTTAATTTTTTTGGCCACGAAATCGAATTGCTTCCCCGAGTTTTGATCGTGGACAAACAAGAGCGCGCCTGGAAAACGGGTGGAGTGTTTTCGGTCACGGGAGAAGGTAAATACAAACCCCGCCCCCGAAAACATTGAGCTATTTGTAGAGAAGAAATGGCTCGCGGCGTTTGGTAAAACCTTCCAGATCTTTCGCGTAAAGTTTTTTTATCTCGTCGAGCGACTTGTCTTCCTTGATCGCGGCCAAAATTTGTTTATTGATTAGCAGGCGATCCATTTTCTTGAGACCAAATTGTTCCGGATACCAGCGATGCAAAATTTTCGCGATGCTCAAGCCGATGTCCACCACGTCGCAATGATCGCGGTCGGTCAAAATAATATTCACGCCGGCGCACGATTGATTTTTGAAAACGCTGTCGTTGGGCGTGAAACGAATTGGCACGAAACGCACGCCTTTCAGACCGATTTTGTTGAGTTCGTAGGCCAGTCTCAAATCGTGAATGTAGGGCGCGCCTAAAATTTCAAAAGGCGTGTCGGTGCCGCGTCCCACGGAGACTGACGTCGTTTCTAAAACTCCCACGCCAGCGTAAAGCGTGGCCTCGGTGAGATTGCGCATATTCGGCGAGAGATTTCCCCAGGGCAGCGCTGTTTCGTCGAACCACTGTTTGCGCGACCAGCCTTCCATCGAGATAACTGTCAAATCGGTTTTGAATTTGCGCTCCGCATTAAACATTTTGGCCAGTTCGCCAATGGTCATTCCATATCGCAACGGCAACGCGTGATAACCAACGAAACTGGTTTTGCCAGTGAGCATCGGGCCGTCCATGACATCGCCGCGAATCGGATTCACGCGGTCGAGCACAAAATATTTCAGGCCATTTTTTCCAGCAGCTTCCATCGCCAAACCCATCGTGGAAATGTAAGTGTAGAATCGGCAACCAACGTCCTGGATGTCGAACACGAGCGCATCGAGTCCACGCATTTGCTCGGCGGTTGGCGCGCGATTTTTTCCGTAGAGACTATAAACGGGCAAACCCGTTCGCTCATCCACGCTGTCCGCGACGGCTTCATCCAACAATCCATACAGCCCATGTTCCGGCGCGAACAACGCCTTGAGTTGCACATCCGGCGCATTCATCAACAAATCAATCGTCGGATAGCGCTGGCGATTTTTTCCCGTATGATTCGTGATCAGCCCGACGCGCAGGCCCTTGAGCGGCGCAAAATTTTGTTTCTGCAAAACGTCAATTCCATTTAGAACACCGGGAATCTCGTTGCTCAATTCATTCGTGGCGGCTTGTTTTTCACTGGTCTTGGGAGGTAAAGCGTTTTGAACATAACTGAAATCAAAATCCGTTACCGCTTCCGCAGCGAGGGTTCCCAGTGATTTGTAAAGATCGAGAACATTTCCTTTGCCGTCAGGATGAACGCGGTTGGAAAGAAAAATCCAAAATGTTTTTGAAAATGGATCAATCCAAAAGGCGTTGCCGGTGAAGCCGGTATGGCCGAAGGAGCCGAGCGGAAAAATTTCCCCGCGCGGCCGGCTGAAACCGGAATCAATGTCCCAACCCAATCCGCGTCGCGACGGATTTCCCGGCGGGGTTTGTACACTGGTCATCAGCTTGACCGTTTCCGGTTTGAAAACGCGCACGCCGTCCAGTTCGCCGTTATTGAGAAGCATCCTCGCGTAACGCGCGAGATCCGCCGCCGTCGTAAAAATTCCCGCGTGTCCCGCCACTCCGCCCATGAAACGCGCCGTCGGATCATGCACCACGCCCCGCAACATTTCGCCAGCCGTTGGTTCGGTGGGCGCAATCCGCGGAATTTTTTCTTTCGGCGGCAAATAACCGGTGTCCAACATTTTCAACGGTTGATAAATTTCTTTAGCAACAAATTCGTTCAACTTCATTTTGCTGACGCGCTGCACGATTTCGCCAACGAGAAATAAATTAATGTCGCTGTAAACGACTTTTTCTCCGGGTGCGCTTTGCAATTTTTCTTCCGCCGCCAGACGTATCGCAGCATCGTTTCCCTGCCATCTGGTTTTCGTATCCACGTCGGGCCGCAAACCCGAGGTGTGCGTGAGCAATTGTTTCACCGTGACCGCTTCTTTCCCGCCGCCTTTGAATTCTGGAATATAGGCTGAAACTTTTTCATCGAGTCTCACCAGACCGCGCTCCACCAAAATCATGATCGCAGGCGTTCCGGCAACGGTTTTCGTGAGCGACGCCGCATCAAAAATTGTGTCGCGCGTCATTTCTTCGTAGCGCGGTTCGACGGCGCGGTCACCAAATGCTTTGTGATAAACATCGCCGTCGTGTTCTACCCAAATCACGGCGCCCGGTAGTTTTTTCTCGGCGATGGCGGCGTTGATCTGGGCGTCCATCCGACTGAGGACAGCGCGATCCATTGGTTCGGCTTGGGCATGAAAAAGCAAAGTCGAAGAAATAAAAGTGATCGCGAGTAAACCGCCAAATTTATTGCGCATAGAATTCGGAAAGTTCTACAGGCGTTTGCATGAAATAGAAGAAAAATTTCGAGAACAGCGAAGCCATCCGACTGCTGACGGGTTAATAACGCGGCAGTTCTGCATCAACTTCCACACTCCAACGGTCAATACCCCCAGCCAAATTTTGAAGTTTTGCGAAACCAAAATGCTTAAGCTGCGCAATCGCGTTCAGACTTCTAATCCCGTGATGACAATAGACAACGATTTCTTCGTCGCGCCAATCGGCGATTTCTTCCGCGCGCGCTGCAAGCTCACCGAGCGGAATCAATGTCGAATTCGGCAATGCGACCAACGTATTTTCCTCCGCCTCGCGCACGTCCAGTAAATGGGGCGGAGTTGCGCTACGAAGTCTTTGCGCGAGGTCAGTGGGGGAAATTTGCAAATTCATTTTAACAACGACAACGCTTTAATTTTTTAATCGCTCGTCAAACCACGCCAAAGTTTTTGCCCACATTTCTGCCGAGTAGGTGTGACCGAGGCCGGGATAAATTTTGTTCTGAAAATTATTTTCCGCTTGGTAGAGTTGATAAACTGGTTTCACTCTCGCCTCCAATTCACGAATTCCATCCAACGGCGAACCGCGATCTTCGTCACCAGTCATAAATAAAACCGGTCGCGGCGCAATCAAAGCGATGACCGCCTCGGTATCAAAATGATTCAACATTCCGGGAACGAAATAATAAATGCCGTGTTTGGGCAACGCATCGTGCGCGACTAAGTTCTGATAGCGGGTCATGCAAGCGACCGGCACCCCGGTTTTGATACGATCGTCCAGCGCCATCAACCACCATGAACGCGTTGCGCCCATGCTCATGCCCGTCACGCCGATGCGTGACGCGTTCACCTCGGACCGCGACGCCAAATAATCCAGCGCCATTAAATCGTCGCGCAAAATCATTCCCCACAAAGTACGGCCAACCCACAAATTAAATTTGCTCGCGCTCATTTCGCCGCTGGAACCTTTGTCGTCCGCGCCCGCCGGGCCTTTTCCATTTCGTTCTCCGAAACAATACGCGTCAATCGCCATCACCACGTAACCGAGTTTGGCGAAAGCGGGTCCGGGCGGTTCGGGCGTGTGTTTGGCATGGAACAATTCCTCTTTGCCGATGTCGTATTCGCTGCCGTGCCAGTGGCAGTAGAGAATGGCGGGAGATTTTTTCGCGCCCGTCTTCGGCAGCAAAAGATAACCGGGCACCATCGCGCCCGCGCCGTTGTCGAATTGAAATTTTTCCACGATGAACTCACCGCGATCTTCCCGCGATAACGTTTCGACTTTTGGAATTTGTGGTCGCGGCGGAAGTTTGCCGAGGAGTTGCCAAAGTGTTTCTCGAATCTCGCCACGCTTTTTCTCCCACGCTTTTTGTGTCGCGGGCACAACCCATTCCGGGACGGGCGGCGCACTTTTCAGCCAACTCATGCCTGCACTTTGATTTGTTTGCGCCATGAGAGTTTGATTCGCAACGATTGAGACGAGAAAAGCAACCCAAGTCGCGCTAAAAATCCTGGAAAAATTTCTCATTCAATTTCTTGGATTCGTTTTTCATGACGTCCGCCCTCAAAGGGTGTTTCCAGCCAGACTTTAACAATTTCCAGGGCCGTTTCTGCGGACAACATTCGTTGGCCGAGAGAGAGCATGTTGGCATCGTTGTGCTGCCGATTCAACCGAGCGGATTGAATGTTCCAACAAACGCCGCACCGAATCCCCCTTACTTTATTGGCAACGATGGCTTCGCCGTTGCCGGAACCGCCGAGAACAATTCCACGTTCAAACTCTCCGCGCGCCACGGCTTCGGCGACGGGACGGATGTAAATGGGATAATCCACCGGCTCAGTGCTGTGCGTGCCGAAATCTTTTACTTCGTGGCCGAGTTGCACCAGAAGTTGTTTGATTTTTTCTTTGTAATCAAATCCGGCGTGATCGGAACCGATGGCGATTTTCATCTTTGATTTTAAAAATGGTTTGCGCGACGCGAGAAAAATCGCTGGACGCTGCTCGACTGGCAATGGGAAAATTCTGCAGCCTTTGTCGGAATGTGTTTAGGTTTATTTTGTAATCAAGACGATGCTGGACAAAGAATTAGCCGAAAATTACTGTCGAATCATGAAACTAGATAGGTGCAAAATGCGCCGTCTCCTTAAATGTTAGGCCACATGAATTACGAAGTATTACTTTGGATTGTTTTTCCAGTAGTGGTTGCCCTTGTCGCAGTCATTAGTTCATTGGTTGTTACATGGAGAACCCGCCGAGTCGTTTATCGAGTTCTTCAGTTTGTCGCGAGCCTGTTCGTGCTTTTAGTGGTGGCTGTGTCTCTGTTATTTTTGTATTGGATGTTTGCTGGAAAGGCCTATCTGGAATATGAGCCATATTGGGGGATTGGTGCTGGGGTGATTATTGTCATTACGCAGATGTTTTTGTTTAGGAGCCAGAGACATGATGTTGCCTAACAAATCGCAGCCAACAGCCGCCCCGCTCTTGGGTTTAGCGCGGCTCCCATTTCGAGCTACCGGTTCATCCGGCAGTGGCTCATCTCTTATCCTTTCGGCGTCATTGCGCCAGCACAGCATATGAAAGCCTCACAACTTGGAAGTGTTTTGGTCAAGACGCTCGGCCTATGGATGTGCGTCAAAGGGATTGCGCCTTTCGTCACAGGTTTTCTGCGGGGCCTGCTTTCGATTCCTGAGCGAGGTCATGGTGCATCCGATCACGAATGGATTTACGCAGTCGGATCGGGAGCATATTTGGTGGTAGGAATCGTCTTCCTCCTTGGAGGTCGCCGCATTGCGAGAGTTTTTTTTAAGAACGACGATGAGTAAAATACGAATGCCTAGTTATGGAAATAGGCTGCAAAAATTTCTCCCGACGGTCCGCTTCTACGTCCCAAGGAAATGACGCGCCCTACCAATTTATTTCTATTTCTTTTTTTCGTAGGGGATGTTGATGTCGAGTTTGCCGGGCCACTTTTGCGGGACAGGTTTTCCAAGCGCCCAATGAATGGCGTTCACCGTCAAGCGTTGGAAAGATTCCACCTGGAAATCTTCGGGATGACCGAGCGAAGTATAAAAAGCGCGCCCACCTTTTTCAGTGTGATAAGTCCATGCAACCGGGTTTTCCAGGGCGGGCTTTTTTTCGGGATCAATTGATTTTCCCATGAGCAATCGGGTCGCTCCCTCGGGCGGATATTTGGGCAACACGTGATAAAGCCACGAACGCACGTGAAAGTTTTTGTCCACGCCTTTCAGGATCGGATTTTCTGCCGCGGCAGGAATCACGGAGACATCGGTGCTCGAGGTGTGGCCGTAATGAGTGTGACCTTCCGCGCCCCAACCGGGCGGCGTGCCGAAAACGAATTCTCCAAATGCGTTCCAGCGTTCCGACTCGTCGCCTTTGGGATAATGAAAAGAGTGTGATGTCGTGCGGAATCCGACGACTGGTTTTCCGGAGTCCAAATATTTCTGGATGAGGGCAAGCTGATCTTTGGGAAGCAAGCGCCAGCGCAAAAAGAAAACGGCGAGGTCTGCTTTTTCCAACGCTTCCAGTCCGGGAATATTTTGTTCGTAATTTTCGTCGCGCTCACCTTTTTCGTTCGTGGCCAGTAGCACGGTTGTTTTCATGGCGAATTTTTTTTCGAGTTCTTTCGCCAGGGCGGGCATCGTCCGCTCGGAGCCGTATTCGTGATCGCCGGTGACGAACACAATATGCGGCTGATCGGCCGCGAACAGGTGAACAAGGTTCGCGCTGCCCAGAAAAAGTCCGGCCCACAACAGAAAAAAAGTGCGTTGCATGACCTGACCATAAAAGCGTTTTGCCTGACTGTCGATAAGGAGTGTCGCCTAATTGCAAAATTTTTCGGAACCGCCGAATATTCCTCATGGAACTCCGACATAGCCGTGGACGCGCGCCAATCATCACCGACCCTAAAAAATCCGCGCAAGTTGTCGGGCTGCGCTACGTCTCCAATGAAACCTCGGGAATTCGCCGGGTGAAATCAGGGAAAAATTTCGGCTACCTAAATGACACGGGGAAAAAAGTTTCTGATGGCGAAACTCTCGGGCGAATCAAATCTCTGGCGATTCCCCCGGCGTGGATCGAAGTCTGGATTTGCCCGCACGAGAACGGACATTTGCAGGCGACGGGTCGCGACATCAAAGGCCGCAAGCAACATCGTTATCATCGCCGCTGGCGCGAAGCCCGAGACGAAACCAAATTCAATCGCATCATGGTTTTTGCAAAGGCGCTGCCAAAGATTCGCCAGCGTGTGCGCAAGGATTTAAAACTCGCCGGCTTATCGCGCCCAAAAGTTTTGGCCACGATTGTCCGCCTTTTGGAACTCAGTTTGATCCGAGTGGGCAACGAGGAATATGCGCGCAACAATAATTCGTTCGGCTTGACTACGATGCGCGACAAGCATGTGAAAGTGAACGGCGCGACGGTGCATTTTCAATTTCGCGGCAAGAGCGGCAAGCATCACACGATTGATGTGCGCAACGAGAGTCTGGCGAAGATCGTGAAGCGTTGCCAGGATTTGCCGGGCCAGGAATTATTTCAATATCTCGACGAGGACGGCGGGCGCGTGGATGTGAAATCTGAGGACGTGAACGAATATCTGCGCGAAGTCAGCGGTGAAGATTTTACGGCGAAAGATTTTCGCACTTGGGCGGGAACCGTGCTGGCGGCAATGGCGCTACAGGAATTTGAAAAATTCCAGACGCAAACGCAGGCGAAAAAAAATCTCGTTCAAGCCATCGAAGCCGTCGCTGCAAAATTGGGGAATACGCCCGCTGTCTGTAAAAAATGTTACGTCCACCCCGCAGTGTTCGACGCGTATCTCGATGGATCAACATTGCAGACGATCAAGCAGAGGGCGGAACAACAGCTTAAAACTTCTCTCACTAAATTGCGCCCGGAAGAAGCGGCGGTGCTGACGTTGTTGCAACAGAGATTGGCAAAGGAAAAAGAACCGCTGGCAAAAACTTTGCAACGGAGTCTGGCGACCGTGAGAAAGAAGCGATCTTGATTTGTGATTTTCGCATTCTTTTCTGCAACGCGATAAATGCTTTTTGAAATGTCGCGTGATGAAAGATTCTTGAATTGACTTCAATTCACAAACGTCAGGAATATACACTTATGAACGAACCCAAAATTATCCTTTCTTCACGGCGCGAATTTCTCGTCAACACCGGAAAACTTGCGGCGGTAGGCGCACTGGCGGGCGTGGCCTTGCCGCACGTGCACGCGGCGGAAAACAACACCATTCAAGTCGCGCTAATCGGCTGCGGCGGACGCGGCACGGGCGCGGCAGCTAATGCGTTATCTGTGCCGAATGGCAACGTGAAACTGGTCGCGATGGCGGATGTCTTTGATTCCCGGCTGAAGACTAGTTTCGACTCATTGAAGAAGGAACACGCCGACCGGGTCGAGGTGCCGGAAGATCGGAAATTCATTGGTTTTGACGGCTACAAACACGCGATGGATTGTTTGAAGCCAGGCGATGTCGCGATCTTCACCACGCCGCTGGCTTTTCGCTGGGTGCATTTCACCTATGCAATTGAAAAGGGTCTGAACGTTTTCATGGAAAAACCGCTGACCGCCGATGGCCCGACTTCGATAAGAATGCTGGCACTTGGAAAAGAGTCGGTGAAAAAGAATCTCAAAGTGGGAGTGGGCCTTATGTCGCGTCACAGCAAGGCGCTTCAGGAAGTTCACCAGCGAATTCAGGATGGCGAAATTGGCGACATCATTCTCATGCGCGGTTATCGCATGGCACCGGGGCCGCTGGCGTCGCAATTCTCCGAAAAATGGCCGGGAAACCCAAGCGAATTGCTCTGGCAGATCAGTCGCTTTCACAGCTTTCTTTGGGCGAGCGGCGGTTGCTACAGCGATTTTTATATTCATCACATCGACCATTGTTGCTGGATGAAAAACGCCTGGCCGATCAAGGCGCAAGCCTTGGGTGGACGTCATTATCGTTATGATTATGTGGATCAAAACTTCGACAATTATTCGGTGGAATACACTTTCGCCGATGGTGCCAAACTGCTTATGGATGGACGAAATATGATCGGCGCTAATGCAATTTATTCCAGCTATGCGCAGGGGAGCAAAGGCATGGCGATCCTTGCCAAGACTGGCGATTGCGGCACGCCTTCCAGCACTTACAAAGGACAAAATCCGACCAAGCCGAATTTGATTTGGGAAAGCAAAGACCAATCGAACCCTTATCAAAATGAATGGGACGCTTTAATTGACGCGATTCGTAACAACAAACCGCACAATGAGGTTCAACGCGGGGTGGAAGCCAGCGTCGTGACTTCGATGGGTCGCATGGCTGCACATACGGGGCAGGAAATTTATTACGATGACATGCTTCATTGCGATCAGGAGTTTGCGCCCGGCGCGGATAAATTCACGATGGACAGCCCGCCGCCCGTCGTCTCCGACAAGGATGGCAAATATCCTGTGCCGATGCCGGGCATCAATAAGAAGCACGAATACGAACCGAACACGCCCGCCTGAATCTTTTTAAAATAAAAACAGATGGCTCGGTGATTTTTCGCCGGGCCATTTTTATGATTTGTCCCGGGAGTCGACCAAACTTTTTTCAACCCTAACTCCGAAGAAGCAGCGGTGGGTAGCACAGGCCACTGGCCTGTGCTGAGCGACCCGCCGCTCGGATCGGGAGAAGCGGGTAAACTTCCACCGTGCCTTTTTCCAATGCCAACCTTCCCATTTCGTCCGGCCAGTGGCCGGACGACACGGGCGGGTCGCTTGTGCCACCCATTCCATTTTCGGAATTCGGGTTCAAGACAACACCAGATGATAGAAGCGGTTCGTGTTGCTGAGAAAATCTTTCACGACGGGATATTCAACAGGCGGAACGGTCGGAAGTTGCTTAATCTCAGGTCAGTTTTTGGCACGACTCAATGAGCCGCAGCACACCAAATAGCTTCACGCCGCTGCGGGTCACAGACCCGCGCTCCATCAAATTATGTCACTCCCGAAGGGACACCTCTTTTAACTTACTTCGCCGTGAAAAATCCTTCGACTGGTTTTGACTCTATTCTCGCACACCGCTATTCTCTCACCGATGAACCAGCCGCTCGCGATTCTCTCTGCGCTTGTGCTTTGTACTTTTTCGACTGTCATCGCGACTGCTACGGACCTTCGAGGGGCGCGGCTTTTCAAGAGCGGTCCGATTCAAATCACGGCTAACGGCTCGCGCGTCTGGTGCGTAAATCCCGACAATGACTCAATCACTCGCATTGATTCGGTGACGGATACGGCGACGGAGTTTCCGTTGCCGGGTGCGCCTGCAAAACAGTTCCCGCGCGGGCTTTCGGTGAAGGAAGACGGCACGGAAGTTTGGGTCGCATGCCACGATTCAGATCGCGTTTACGTTTTCGACAGCAACGGAACTTTGCTCACGCAAATCGATCTGCCGTGGGGCAGCGGGCCGTTCTCCATTGCCATTTCGCCGGACCAGCAAAAGGCGCTGGTCACGTTGCATCGCGGCGAAGCATTGGCCGTTCTGGACGTGCCGAACCGCCGGGTGTCGCGCCTCCTCGAAAAACTTTTCTGGGCGCCGATGGGAATTGCTTGGGCTGAGAACGGAAATGCCGCGTGGGTGAACCACATCTTCTCACCGGGCGAACATCCGCTGCAGACGCGCGTCGATTTCTCAAACGCGGTGCCACATGTGACCACAGCGATGCAATTGCTTCCTACCGACCCACGCAATGCCGCCAATCTCGTCGCGCCATTCAACGTGGGAGAAGGCGGTTACCTGAACGTGCGCGGGCATCCAGCGCAAATTCCGACCGCGTCCGGGCGCAACGAACTTTGGCTGCCCACGCAATACGCGAACATGACGGGCGACTCCCCTTCGCCCGATTCCACGGTGCAGTCCGTCGTGCGCCATCTGGACCTGTCCACGCGCAAATTACTCACGGCCAATACAGACAAGGTTGTGATGACCGCGCTCCACACGCACAACACAGTTTCGGGTGGCGCGTATCTCGGCCCCGGCTGGAATGCAGGTGTCGCGGGACCGATCGATATCGCATTCTCCGTCGATGGCGCAATGGCATATGTGCTCAACGAACTGTCGAGCGACTTGGTGGTCATGCCCTCAAGCACCACCAGTTTGCGCCCGACGAATGCGCTGCCGTTGACCCAGATCAAAGTGGGCTCGCGCCCCATCGGCGTCGCGGTTTCGCCGGTTACGTCAAATGCTTACGTGCTCAACCAACTCACGCGCGATGTATCCGTTGTGAACCTCGTGACGCTGAGCGAAACAAAACGCATCGCGACAACGCCGACCACCGGAGAGCGCTTCCCGCCAGACGTGTTGCTGGGCGCAAAACTTTTTCACAACAGCGATGACCCGCGCATTTCGCGCAGCGGCAAAATGTCATGTGCCTCCTGTCACATCAACGGAGAGCACGATGGCCGGACGTGGCAGAATCAGGCTTTGCCGGGAAATCATGGGCCGCGCGCTACACAAACGATGCTTGGATTGAGACTCAGTGCTGGTCCGCGCGATCCCGCCACGGGCTTCGGACAATTGCACCGCAGCGGTGATCGCGATGAAATCCAGGATTTTGATTTCACTTTCTCTGGCGTGCAAATGGGCGGCACAGGTTTCCTTGGCACGAACGCGAACCCCGAATTGGGCGCGCCCAACGCGGGTCGCAGTCCGGAACTCGACGCCCTCGCGAGTTACCTGATGTTTCTCGATCCATTGCCGCGCAGTCCTCATCGCGCTGCGGGCGGGGCGCTCACCGAAGCAGCGGTGCGCGGCGCGACCTTTTTCGCGGGGACTAACCGCGCGGCCAAACGCGCTGATGCAACGTGTGCCAACTGTCACGTACCCGAAACGGGCTTCACCGATTTGCAGTTCCACAACGTGGGGCAACGGCGCGACGGCACGGAGACGGAACTCAACGTGCGCACACCGGCTTGGAGTGTGAACACGGCGAGTCTCGTCGGCGCATGGGCCAGCGCGCCTTACGTCGGCACCATCGCTGGCGCTGAAGGACACAGTGCGCAGGCGGACATGATTGCGTTTCTCCGCGATGTAATGGGCCGCTCAAACACATCCACAAACCACGGCAAACCCGACGGTTTAACGCAAAGGCAACTTCTCGACCTTGGGGAATTCGTCTTGAGCATCGACGGCGACATGACCGCCAGCGAGGTGCGCGCCGCATCCGACAACACACCGCCGCGCATCGAACGTGCCGAAGTGACTTCGCTGACCCGCGTCGATGTTTGGTTCAATGAAACAATCACGGCGACGACCGTAACAAATCTTGCGAACTGGACATTAACCGGTCCGTCTGGCGTCGTGCCGATCACCGCGACCATCTTCGACGCGCTCAACGGCGATCACGTCACGCTGCTCACCACATTGCAACCGCACACGAGTTATCTGCTCACGCCAACCGTCGGCATTTTGGATGACGCAGATTCAGCCTCGGGAGGCACAGCCAATGCACTTGATGTCACCGACCCGAAGAATCCTCGCATGTTAAACGTCACCGACCGGCTCACCATCACCTTGGGTGTGAGCGGGCACGAGAATCTAACCATCGCGGTTCACGATGCGGCGATGGTCGGCCCCGGTCTTGCGACGTGGAGCCACGATTCAGTTTGGCTGTTCCCGGTGAACAGCACACCGGCCTTTAACACCGCATTCGTGCGCTTCGATTGGTCCGGCGCATTCCGCACTAATACGGGCGTAACAAATTCCGCGAACATTCTCGGAGCGAGCATTTCCCTCTCTCCTGAGTTCGGAGACAGCCAGACGATTCAACTCCGCCGCTGCCTGCAACGCTGGAGCGATCCGGCGACCGGCGGCGACTTCAACAGTAATCCCACCGGCGCGCCAACTTGGAATGCCTCCTCGCACGGTACCAAAATGTGGAGCGTCGCGGGAGCGGGCCGCCTCGGCAGCAATGGCACGAGCACCAATGAATACTTCGGCACGAACGATCTCGCCGCGCGCATCGACGCCACCATCGCGATGTCGGCGATCAACGAGCCTGTGGATTTAAGTAGCGCGCTGATGACCGATGCGTTTCGCTTTTGGTTCGACAATCCGTCTGTTGACTACGGCTACGCGCTGCGTTTGGCGGGTGGCGCGCAAGAATCGAAGTTCAGTCGATGGGAGAGTGGGCTGCGCGATGAAGGCCCCGTGTTGAAACTCACTTATCTTTTGCCGGGCGCGCCCCCCGCCTGACGGCGATGGCCAACGGTGTCGGCACGCGTGTGAACTGGCCTATTGAGCACTCCGGCTATTCCATTGAGAGCACCGCAGACATCACAGGTGGCTGGACGCCTTTTGCCGTAGTTGTTACGACGAATGCCACGCAATTTTTCTTCGACGTGCCCGCGCCGCCCGCGCAGCGCTTCTTCCGACTGGTGAAGTAATCCCTTTTAAACAGCGGTGCCAAAGACAATCTGATTTTCACTAACTTACTTTCCAATTATAATCGTTTGTAAACCTATCCTTAGAGCCTCGGATCATTACGGAAATCATATTCCACTTTCATTTTCAGGATGTGTTCTAAAAAGTTTCGCTTGTTTTGAAAGGGCGACTAAACCAGCGCGCGCTTAATCCCAGAGCTGCCCCAAAAATGAGATGTGCCGCCAAAGTAACAAAAACAAAAGTTTCCGTCAGAGGAATCCCAAAGACCTTCGTGTAGCCCGAAAAAAGAAGTCCGATTTCCAAGCCTAAAGCCATGACCACGCCCCAAGCCCAATGCCGTCTTCCATCGCCAATCAAAGCCATGTACATCACTCCGAAAGCGATGCCGTTGCTGAAATGATACGACCATCCAAGCCATTGAGCGAAAGTTGAATAATGAGTTTGTTCGACGGCTTGTCCCAGAATCATGGCGCCAAATCGCGGAAACACTTTGAATAGATTTAATTGTGGAAAAACAAAATCGATGCCCCATTGCCTCGCGTAAACGAATGGAAGTCGGAAGAGGTCATAAACAATCGCGGCGATTAGTCCAGCACTCGCTCCAATTATTACAGCGCGCAAAAGTTCCCGGCGGCCGCTGAAAAAATCAAAAATGCTCCACGTCGTCAGCAACAAGCAAGCGGGCAAAAAAATTCGCAAGGTGAACATTCGCATCGAACAGATGCCGTAAAACTCGGCAAGTAAACAACCGATGGAGGTTGCGGCCAAAGTAAAAACCAAAGAACGCGTAAAAAGATTCCAGGACGTTAAAGTTCGTGTTCGCGCGAGCATGTTTGATAGTCCGAATTTTGCCCGGGATGAACAGAAGTTTCTCGCATTTTCCGACTAGGCATTGTGTGAACGGGGGTAACGGATTCGAAGTTTGTTGATTTTCCCAACCGTCCAAAGTCGAGCGTTGCGAATCTACGGAGTGGAAACCCCGCGAAAAAATCGTGAAGCGGGATTTGTGATTGATTCTGTGAACGTGAACGGGCCGCGGTTCGTCCGCACTGGCAGCCAATTGGTGAAATCCGTGGAGCGTTGCACAATGTGGTCCGCGTTCGTCACGCCGTTTACGAAGAATTGAATCTGGTTGCTGAAGGCGCGTGCCGAATCGAGCCTCGCAGCGGCGGCAATGACCGTCACCATGCCCCGCGCGGTGTTGCCGTTCGTGTCGGTCACGGTAAGCCGCGCGTGATAGGTGCCGGGCGCGGGAAAAATTTTCACTGGGTTCGCGTTCGTCGAAAACATGCCGTCTTCGAATGTCCATTGATAATCGCGGACTGATGCGCCGCCGCTGCTCGCATTCGCGCTGAAGTTTACGGTGAGCGGCACGAGTCCACTCTTTACATTGGCAAAGGGCGTGCAACTCGGCGGCTGGCCAGCTCCATTGGTGCGCAGGAACCACGGTGTCGCAGTTGGATCCGTTTTAAAGAAGGCCAGAAGTTGTTGTCCCACTTTGGGCACGTGTCCGTTCATGGAGGGATGTGTGAAATCGGATTCCAAATCGTCGGGACAAACTGTCATTAATCCATCGGAGCGTCCACGCAAACCATCCGTCCACAAGTAGGGTCCCCATGAAAGCCACGGCATGGTCACCGGCCCGTTCGCGGGATCATAATTCATGCTCGGCGCGCCGCTGAGTTGTTTTTCGATGAGCCATTTCACCGCGAACGCCGTTTCGTAAGCGAACGGTTCAGGATTTAGGCCGGAGCCATAAACGTAGGCGCGTGTGCGGCTGGACAAGTAACAAATCTTCAAATTCGGAAATAGAATTTTGGCGTTGCGAATGATCTGCTGCAAGTAGCCTTGAAGTTGTACTGCGTGGTTCGTCAGCGCTCCCGTCTCGTTCGCGATGGCTTGCTTGATCCAAAGAATTTGCACCTGGTTTGTGCTATGGCCTGCCGCAGAAATTCGGCCCAGCACGGTCGTCCAGTTCGGCGAATTAATATTGGTCCATGCCGGGGCATCTTGTCCGCCGATTGCGCCGTCAACGATCGTCAAGCGCGGATTCTTGCTGGGATCGCGGGCGGTTTGCGCAGTAAAATGGTTCGTTCCTTTCGAAGCCCACTCTTGGGTGGTGTTCGACATCCCGCTGGAAATCAGCACGACCGAGCCGTTGGTCGAAGGCACACCGGTGATGTCGAGCGGCTGCACTTGCGTGGCGATTTGCAATCCCGCCGCTTCGTGCGCCACAGGACGCGCATTAGCGCCATTCGGATAAAGTCCACCCACAAAATACTGGTTGTTGTTGCTGTAACTGCGCCAGCCGAGGTCGGGAAGCGGGATTAAACCAAGATTGGTCAGCGAGCAATCGCCGCTTGCCGAGGTGATAGACGCAGCTACCAACGCCGCTAAAACCGTCCAGCGGGTGTGCGAAAAAATTTTAGAAAACTGGTAGGTCATTTCGGGAAACTTTGAGGTCTCACGCTAACACGAAAAACAATGCGCGTCTAGGGTTTGTTGGCCAAATCCGCCGCTGGAATTCGGATCGCAACTCGCAAGCCAGATGGTTCTCGATTTTCGCAACTTACAGTTCCTCCACAAGATTCGATGCAGGTTTTCACGATGGAAAGTCCGAGGCCGACGCCCCCTGTTTCGCGCGAGCGCGAACTATCAATGCGATAAAACGGATCGAAGACTTGCGCGATCGCTTCGGCAGGAATTCCCGCGCCGCAATCTTCGATGTTCAAAATAATAAATGCGTTTTCGTGAACTGTAGAAATCGTAATCGGCCCGGCATGACTTGCGTAACGGACGGCATTGCGAATTACGTTGGCGACAGAGCGCAAAAGCAATTCAGGCTCGGCGAGGACCTGCAAATCTTCCGCAACGTCGATTTTGATTTCCGCAGAATTGATCGCACCCGCCTCACGAGCAACGGCCCTATCAATGGTGGAGCGCAATGCTACGGATTGGAGTTTGATTTTCGATTTGCCGATGGACGCTTTGGAAAACGAAAGCAATTCGTTCACGAGATTGGACATGTGTTCGACTTCTTCGCGCAAGTCGTCGAAGTAAGAATCGGGTTCGCCTTCGGCGCGTTGTTCGATAATTCCGAGTGCCATTTGCATTCGTGCAATGGGCGAACAAAGTTCATGCGCGATGTCGCCGAGAAAAGTTTTTTGTCCCGTGACAAATCCCGAGAGCCGCGACGCCATTCGATTCACCGCGTCGCTCAATAATCCAAGTTCGTCGCGTCGTTTATCTTCCAACCGAACATCGAATTGACCCTCGGCCATTCGCTCAGTTGCAGTTGTAATCCGGGAAATGGATTTTGTGATCCCGCGCACGAGCGGAAACCAAAACAAGAGAGAAATTAAAATCACCGCTATAGCAGCCATAATCCAAGGGGTGAAATCGAAGAACAATCCGCCAGCGCTCAATGTTCCGGACTTCGCCACGAGCGTAACGGGCATTTGCCGTCGCATTTCCGCCTCGGGCAACACGGTGCGAATCAAAACCCAATAACCATTCGGTTCGGACGTATGCAACATTGAGGTGGGCAAAACCAAACCAGCGGGTTGTGGTCGCGACTCGCGTTCATTAAAAAATGGCGGCGGCGAACCAAATTCGAGTCGTTCCGCGAATGGTGTTCTTCGTTCCGGTTCAAGTCGGCGATCCAACTCAGGGTGGCGTTCCATCTCGGGGCGACGTTGTTGCGGAGGAATCATTGCGCGCCGCTCCCGAATTTTTTCCTGGACCTGCGGGGGAAGCTCCATCGGTTCTCCTGCGATTTGCGCGCCGTCGTTGCGAAAGATAAAAAAATCCAATGAATACGCCTCGCCAAAACGTTTCAGCACCGAGTCAATTTCAAGGCGTGGACGGTCGCGCAAATCCTCCATGATCAACTTCGTAATTGATTGCATTCTCTCCCCCGCTTTTCCGGCAATTAACGAATCCAAACCAAATCGAAATTGCACCCGCGCGACAAAGAAAAACACGACAGCCAAAACAACCACATTGAGGAAGAACCAAAATAAAATTTTCGCGTAGAGCGGGAACTTGGTTTTCATTTCCTGTTGCTTTGCGAAGCCACCGAAAGGTAGGGCGTGTCACTCCGTGCGCGCCGCTCCCACTTTCCAATCGAACACGGCGCGCACGGAGTGACGCGCCCTACCAGTTGAGAAATTGCTCGCACTTTAAAAATCGCTTTGTGGGTCGATCAGCATGTAACCGGCAGAACGAATCGTCTTGATGAACTGCGGGCTTTTCGGATCGTCGCCCAGTTTTTTTCGCAGGCAGGAAATGTGGACGTCAATCGAACGATCAAACACGTCGTAGTTTCTGTCGGCCATCGCTTCAAGTAATTGTTCGCGGGTTTTGACGCGGCCTTTGGCGGAGGCCAGACAACTTAGCAAATCGAATTCAACGGGAGTCAGCACCATTGCTTCGTCCCCCAAAATCGCCACGCGTGATTCGGGGCGAACCCGCAATGTTCCAACGATAATTTCTTCCTGGGCGACTTCAGAAGATTTAGTTTTTTGGGTGCCTCGCCGGGTGACAGCCCGCAATCGCGCCAGTAATTCACGGGTGGAAAATGTTTTGGGCAAATAATCGTCCGCGCCAATTTCCAACCCAACGATGCGATCGGGTTCTTCGCCACGAGCGGTCAACATCAGGACTGGAACATCAGACGTGTGGCGAAGCTTTTTCAAAACTTCAAACCCGTCCATTCCCGGCAACATCAAGTCGAGGATGATGGCGTGAAAGTTTTCCGTCTGCGCTTTTTCCAAACCATCGGGGCCGGTGTGCGCGACATCAATCGCGTAACCCATCGGAGCCAAATAATCCCGGACCAGTCGGCAAAGTTTTCGGTCATCGTCAATCATCAAGACACGCGTTTTGCCAGCGGCAGACGAAAGATCGTTCTTGATTGGATAGGCCATATTTGACGAGAGAAAATGTTTGGATTTGCAGGCACATTAACCCCGGGCCAATAAAAAGCCGCACTTTTTACATTTGCTTAACAATTTTCTTAGTTTTTCAAACACGAGCTTAACATGGGCAGCGTCTTATCTTTCGAACAAGCTGGTTCATATGAACCGGCCAACAAAAGAAAAAATGAAAACAAAACATATAATGATCATTGCGCTGACCGTTGGTTTGTCAGCCCTCAACATGTCCGCTGAAGAAAATGCGCGGCCCCAACGCCCTCGCTCCGGCCCAGGCGAAGGTGGACCAGATGGTCCCCACCACAAAATGATGATCCCACCGCTCATCGCAGCCCTCGACGCCAATCACGACAGCACCATCTCTGCTGATGAACTCGCGAACGCTTCAGCGGCGCTCAAAACCCTCGACAAAAATAACGACGGGCAATTGACCATGGAAGAAATCCGCCCTATGCCTCCGAAAGGTGCAGGTGAACACAAAGATGGCGAACATAAAGACGGCCCGCCGCCTCGCGGACCGCGACCTGATGGCGATAAAAATTTTCATCCTCCGGTTCCGCCCGTTCTGGCGGCATTGGATGCAAATGGCGACAAAACCATTTCTGCGGATGAAATCGCCAACGCCTCAGCCGCGCTGAAAAAGCTGGATAAAAACGGCGACGGCCAATTGACGAAAGAAGAATTGAGGCCTGAACTTCCGCCGCGCGGAGATAAATAATTCGTGAACGAAACAAAACGCGTCGCTGGAAATTTTTCGGCGGCGCGTTCTCTATTTCCTAACCTCCCGCAAACACCGGAGTAAATCCAGCCTCGGTCAGAATGCGAGCAACCTCCTCCCGTTTGTCTCCTTGAATTTCAATTTGTCCATCCTTCACTGTGCCGCCGGTGCCGCAGGCTTTCTGCATGTGTTTGGCGAGCTTCTCTTTTTCGGGAAGACCGATGCCGACGAAATTTTTTACAACGGTCACAGTTTTCCCGCCGCGATGCGCCGTCTGACGAATGATGTCCACGCGGCCTCGACTTTTTTTTGGGGCGGGCGGCGCACCAGGTTCCGACTGCAAAGTTCCTTCCGGCAATCCCGCGCTACTTAATTTATCAAACGGATTGTGACCGAAACTTGGTGCGTCTGTTGGGATGCGCTTTTTCTCCGACATGAGTGTTTTTCAGCTTGAAAGTTCGAGGTGCGTTTTAAACCACTTCATTTCGCCGGAGCCGCCGTCGTGATGAAAAGTTTACCGTCTTTTTCACCGACAGGAATGATGATTTTTCCTGTCACTTTCAATTTGGATTCACGCGAATAGGTTACTTCAATCTGTTTCGTGACCTTAAGGTTATTCCGATAAGTGACTCCCTCCCGGACAAATTCTATAGTCGTTCCCGGAGCGGCATTCACCAGCGTGATGCTGCCCACTTTAAATGCCAACGTTTCGGGCGTCGTTTCCTCCGCAACCGATTTAATAAAATCCGTTACACCGTCCCAACAGTAAAGACCAAGAAACGCTTTGGTGTCTTTCTTCTCGAATGCACTCTTAACCGCGCCGAGAAAGCGAGCTTCTTCAGCAGGCGCAGCGGAAAAGGCACGCAAAGTGATCGAGAAAATCGCGCCGATAATCGGAAGAATGTTTTTCATGTTATGTATAGCATTGATATTCGGTAACTCAATGAATGCAAGCTGGACGCAACGACGCAAACAATTTATCACCCGCGCTGACGCGTGGCTTCGTAAAGAAACACGCCCGCAGCAACGGCGACGTTTAGAGAATTCATGTGACTTGGCATTGGAATTTCAACTGCGTCTTCACACGCCGCGATAACATCCGGCGTGAGTCCCGGCCCTTCTGCGCCGAACACCAGGCAACAGTCGCCGCGCAGATCCACGGCGGACAAATTCCTGGCGTCCGATCGAGGATGCGCCGCCAGACAACGCACACCACGCGCGCGCAAGACCGTCAACGTCTCCACCAAATTATCCACTTGCACCACCGGTTGCTCGAAGATCGCGCCCATCGAACCGGAAACGGCGCGGCGTTGGAAGGGACTACAAGAAGTTTCGCCCGCGATGAGAATATTCACTCCAAAGGCGGCGCAACTACGGACAATGGCGCCGAAATTCTCCGCGCTGGCGATTCCTTCTACCGCCGCGAGTAGCATTGGACGTGGGGCATTTTCCAGCAGCGTTTTTAGGTCTGCCTGTGGCGGGATTTTGCCGACGGCCAGCGCGCCTTGATGCAACGTGTAGCCAGTAATGGTTTCCAACACGCCGTGTTCTGCGATGTAAACGGCGATTTCATTTTCCGGTCGCGCGCGAAGGAGAGGTTGCAGTTGTTCAAACCACCCGGGCGTGAGCAACGCGGACACCACCTCGAACCGGCTCGCCAACAAACGCTTTACCACCTTGACGCTTGTTGCCACCAACACCCCGGCCCGCTCGTGTTCCTCCGTGCGACGAAGGGTGGAATACAACGCCAATTCCGGCGCGGCGAGAGTTTGAATGGGTTGAATGCGCAAAGTCGCCACGCGGGAATTAAAGCGTTGGGAAGTAGGAATGAAAAGCGCGGAAGCTAAATCTAGAACTATCCAAATTACTAACATGCCGAATAAAAATTTTCTCTCAAACCACTTGCGCGCGACTATATTCGCAACGCATGGCAGCCATCGGCAAACGCAATACTCTTTCCATCGTCCGGGAGTCTGATCCCGGCCTCTATCTCAACGGTGGAGAGTTGGGAGAAATTTTATTGCCCGGTCGTTACATCCCGCGCGACCTCAAACAAGGCGACAAGCTGGATGTTTTTGTCTATCTCGATTCGGAAGACCGTTTGGTCGCCACCACCGAAACGCCGTTTGTCTCCGTCGGGGAATTTGCGCACCTGGAAGTCATCAGTGTGAACCCTCGCATCGGCGCTTTCCTGAATTGGGGGCTTGCTAAAGATTTGCTTCTTCCGTTTCGCGAACAGGAAAATCCCGTGCGCGTTCGGCAAAAAATTATCGCGGCCGTCTATCTTGACCCGACGACCAATCGCATCGTCGCCAGCACGCGGTTGTCCCGCCACTTGAGTCGCGACACGCCCACTTACGTCGAAGGCCAAGCCGTTAATCTCCTCATTACCAGCCAGAGTCCGCTCGGTTACAACGCCATCGTGGAGAACGCGCATCGCGGTTTGCTTTATCGCGACAATCTTTCTGCGCCACTCGAAATCGGGCAGAAGGTTAAAGGCTTCGTTCGCGTTATTCGCCCCAACGGCAAAATTGATTTGCGTCTCGATGCTTCCGGCTACAAACGTGTGCTTCCATTGCAGGTGCAAATTGTGCAGGCGTTGGAACGCAACGGTGGCCAGCTCAATTTCGACGACGCCAGTTCGCCCGAAGAAATTCGCAAAACATTCGGTGCCAGCAAAGGAGCGTTCAAGCAAGCGCTTGGCGCGCTTTACAAAAATCGGCGCATCCGTTTTCAGAATCCTGGAATTGAATTGCTGGACAACACTTCGTGGACGCCGGGTGAATGAAGATGACGCACTGGCAGGATGAATTGAAAAACGACAGCGCGACACTCACTGTCTTTGCGCCCGCGCCCGTTCTAAATTCTGCCGCGTCTCATGCAGTTTGGCGCGAATCAATTCGCGGTTTTCTTCTTCAGCGGCGGCCAGTTCTTTTTCCAATTCAGCAATGCGCCTTTCGTAAACGGACTGGCGGGTCTGCAGACGCGTCGTGATTTTTTCCAGTTGATTTTCCAGTTCGTTAAGTTGCTCCGTGCCGGTTTCACTCGTTTGAATCAACTCGGCCCGCTGCGAAATAAGCGCGCGAACAAAACGGTTCATCAAGCCGCGGGCCAGATGCGGCATCAATCGCGTTTGGAGCGTTTCGTCCCGGCTTTCGCGAGACGGCAGGAGTAAAACATTTTGCGCGGGAACGAGTGCGCCGGATTGTTTTCGACGCGTCGCATTGAAAATAATTAATCCGACGAGCACCGCCCAGACAGCAGCGATCCACCAAAGCTCCCGGTTGCGCGTGGGTGGAATGGAGACCGTAACGACCACTGGTATTTGAAACTTTAATTCATC
>JBDSYB010000061.1:0-2695 GCA_039925885.1 Verrucomicrobiota bacterium | reverse complement strand
CGCAATCGCAAAGGATAATTTGAAACCGGACGAACCTTCGACGCCGCGAACACTTCCGGAAAAAGACTCTTCATCAAATGACGATTCTCGAGGACATACGAGACGCCCGATGGACAACGCAAATTATCTTCCAGCACGTAAATTTCCCCGTCGCCATGCCGCACCAAATCCGTGCCGGTGATGTGACACCAGATTCCGCGCGGCGGATTCAGGCCGACACATTGTTTGCGAAAACCTTTGGAAGATTCAATGACCTGCGCGGGCACAATTCCGTCACGCATAATTTTTTGATCGTGATAAATGTCATTGATGAAAAGGTTCAACGCCTCGATGCGCTGCTTCAATCCAAGTTCAATGCGCCTCCATTCCTTCGCCGCAATGATTCGAGGAACCAAGTCGAACGGTAGAGTTTTTTCTACGCCTGCACTCTCTCCATAAACGTTGAAAGTGATTCCCATCTGCACCAACGCGCGGTCGGCAGATTTCTGTCGGCGAATTAATTCGCCCTCAGGCAACGCCTCGAGATTACGAGCCAGAGGAATGACAGACGCGCGAGGACGACCATTCTCGCCGATCATTTCATCGAAATAACCCTCCAGATTGTAATCACGAAATTTCATTAAACTGGAAAATCCCAATTCCCCAGAACACTAAGCACCGGCCATGCCGCATTATTCAAATCATCTCCCCTATGAATCGCCTTTGATTGAATACAATTTTCATCTGCATCCTGGCGAATTTTTGCGTTGTTGTAAAAAGAAAGCCACCGTAGCGAACCCATCAAATTTCAACTCCAAATCTTGCCAATCCTTTCCAACGAACATCGCAACAAACCATTGTTGGCGATGATGCGGTAAGCATGTTCACCGGCAATGGCCTGATGCCAGAATTCTCCTCCAGCACATTCCAAAATCAATCCGCCTGCCGCGATGTCCCACAGGCGAATATTGCCCTCCACATAAGCATCAAACCTTCCACTCGCCACATAAACCATTCCCAGCGCGGCGGCCCCCATTATCCGAACTTTCCGGACTCGTCCCATCAGTTTCGGGAAGTAAACCAACGTTGCACCGACGCAAGTTTCTGATTTGCCGAAGCCGATGGAGACAATGGCTTCTTCCAACCTCGCCCGCTGACTCGTGCGGATCTCCTTGCCATTTAAAAACGCGGGCTGACCGCGGATGGCCGTCCATGTTTCCCTACAAAATGGATCATGCACAACGCCGACCAATGTTTCGTAAGCAGCGTCGCGACTTTGAGTCTTCGACTTTGCATATGCCACTTTCTTCTGTAGCGCAATTGAGACGCAGGAATGAGGAATTTCATAGGTGAAATTGACCGTTCCATCAATAGGATCAACCACCCAACGATACTTCGCACCCTCGTCACCGCTGCATCCTTCTTCCCCCAGAAATGCCACCTTTGGAAAACTCTTATGAAGCGTTATCTCGATCAACTTCTGGCAGCGCACATCCAGTTCCAGTTTGATGTCGTGACGGGATTGCTCATTTATTTTTTTAGGCAAACGGAAATTTTTCAACATCAATTTTCCTGCGGCCATCGCTGCCCGCTTTGCGCAATCAAGCGCCCGCTTTCGTTCTGAAAGATTCATGCGATTTTTTAGGCTAACAAAATCGTTCGGTTGGAAATTCCAAGCAACCTTCAATATTGTTGACGCGCAATTCAGTCCGGTTGCTCATTTGGGAGATGTCTCTTTGGGTTCATCGACGATCAACTCGTAGGAAAACTTGTCGAAGTAAATGTTGTCATTTCCGGACTCTAATTCCCCGCGTTGGAAATCGACGTCATCCGAGCGAAAACTTTTTTTAGGCGGTTGCAGGTTTTGGTTGTGATCGCTGTTGGCAATCATGCGAAATTGATCGAGTCCCCCAAAATAAAAATCGCGAATTTCCCGGCGCTCTTCACGCGCGAGGCCCGGACTGTAGCGCATCGCGAAAATCCCCATGTAAGGATCAACCGGCACCCAACCATAGGGAGCCAGATAAATTTCCGTCCAATCATGAATGGTTTTGTGTCCAGGGAAAATAAACCAGCCAGTCTGCCAGCGCGCTGGAATTCCCTGCGAACGGCAAAGCGTGATGAACAGTAAAGCTTCCTGTCCGCAATCTCCGTAGCCGTTGCTTGCGCAATAATCGCTGATGTTGGTCAGGGTCGAATATTCACGAGCGTAGCTGTATTTAATATTGTCGGCCATCCAGTTGTAGAAAGCTTGCGCGCGCAACATTTGATTGGTTTCGGTCCCTGCTATTCGCTCGGCGAGTTCGTTGATCTTCTCTGAAAAAAGGATGTGCGGGCCTTCTCCGAGAAATGGTTTCAAAGCAAAATCCTCTTTATTAGCGGGCTTGACCTTACTTGAGAGCAATGAAAACGAAATGCCATTCATCGTGTATTCATACGTGATGCGAAATTCCGTCGGCTTACCTTGCCGCGCCGGTTGTTCAAGATAAATGGAGCGAAGGGGACTGTTCTCTTCCGCTACATATTTGGGGCGGGACGAACTGCTCAACAGTTTGTATTCTTTCTGAAAGAGATAACGACGCGGGATCGGCATCCACGCGCGGATGATTTCGCTCGCTGGAACAACATCTTTTTCCGCGATAACTTTCATAGTCAGCTTGAAGTGCTGCGGTAAAACGTAGGGGTGGCCTTCATTTTCAGCAGCCGCCTTGATGGC
>JBDSYB010000060.1:0-11676 GCA_039925885.1 Verrucomicrobiota bacterium | reverse complement strand
TCTAACTGACTTCTCCGGGGGGTGAAGTCAAAACGAAACCTACTTCGGCATAAATTCCGCCTCCATTCTAACTGACTTCTCCGGGGGGTGAAGTCAAAACCGAAAGCGACGGGCGGGCTGCTGGCCTTTTGAAGTTTTGATATATTCAATAATATGATAGGCCAGCAGCCCGCCCGTCGCTTTCGGTTAAAATTCCGCCCACCAGACAAAATCTGAAAGGCTTCTTAAAATTGTTTTTGTCCTGTGGAATTCACGAAATCGAATAACTCGAGAAATGTTTACCGCGACCCGGTTCACAATTTTTCCGGCGCTTGCAACAACGCCCCGATGCGCGCCAACAATCGTCCCGCGCCGCCGCCGTCCAGCACGCGATGATCGAAACTCAAAGTCAAATTGCATTCCATCACCGGCACAAATTGTTGTTTGCTTTCGTCCCAACTCGGCACGCGCTTCCCCGCGCCCATACCGAGCACAAGTGTTTGTTCGGGAAGCGGAATCGGTGTCGCCCACGTCAAACCGAACGTGCCGAAATTTGTGACGGTGGCAATGGATCCGCCAGTTGCATCCGTGGGAAGCTTTCGTTGTCGCGCGAATTCCACCAACTCGTTGTAGCGGCCAACCAATTCCGCAAGCGGCCGTTTGTCTGCGCCGCGCAACACCGGAACTAAAACTCCGTCTTCAGCTTCAACCGCGAATCCAATATCAATCGCTGGCGGGTGAATAATTTTGCTGCCAACCAATCGCCCAGCGGGAGCGCTGTTTTCAGAAAGAGCAATCGCCAACGCCCGCAACGCGTAAAGCGCAGGGCCGGATTTTACTTTCGAAGATTTTCGATGCGCGAGCAGTGCATCCAGACAAACGGGCAATGCGACGGTCGCGAGGGGTCGTGTCCAACTGCGTCGCATCGCATCGGCGACGGCGATGCGCATGGATGATGCCGGCGTTAATTTATTTTTTTCGAGGTTGGTGAGAAATTTTTCAAAATCTTCAATCGTGACACGTCCGGCTTGTCCGCTGCCCGCGACTCCGGCCAAATCCGCAGCGTGAAGTCCCAGTTCATTCATGCGCGCTTTCATTCGCGGCGACATGTAACTTGCTCCGCCGACGCTGGCCGGAACAGGAAGTCCGCGAACGGTTGGCTCGACACGATATTGTTTTGCGGCAACTTTGCTGCTGGCTGGATTTTCACTTGCGCCGTCTGATTTTTCCGAAGCGTCGGCCGGGGCTGATTCATCCAAGCCCAAACGCGCCGCGTCTTCGGCACTTGCTTCGACGAATCCGAGAGTTGCTCCAACTGGATAACTTTCATTTAGTTTCCCGCTGAAAGACGCGACCATTCCGGGGCAAGGAACCGCAACATTCATCGTGGCTTTGTTGGTTTCCACTTCAATGACGTCCTGATCGGCAGCCACATGGTCGCCGACCTTAACCAGAAAATTAATGATGGTTGCCTCGGCAATCGATTCGCCAAGTTGCGGCATGATGATTGGAATTTGCGGCATAAAATTTTTCTAATTTTGCAACAGATTACGCACCGCCGCCATAATGCTGCGAGCGGTCGGTCGATGCGCGGCCCAAAGATTGGGATGAAATGGAACGGGCGTGTCTTTCGCGTTGAGACGTTGCGGCGGCACATCGAGCAAATCGAATGCTTCTGTGGCAACGCGCGCGATGACCTCCGCAGTCACTCCACCCCACGGAAAAGTTTCGCCGACGCACAATAACTTTCCGGTGCGCGCCACCGATGCGATCACCGTGTCCGTGTCGAGCGGTTTGACCGAACGCAAATCGACGACTTCAATTTCCGTTCCTTCGCTCGCGAGTTCTTCAGCTACAGCCAACGCTTCGTGAACCATCGCGCTGTAAGCCACAATCGTTAAATCGCGCCCCGCGCGAGCGATGCGTGCCTTGCCGGCCGGCATCGCTTCAGTCGGCAATTTGTCGGCCTTGAGATGGTAATAAAGATATTTGTGTTCGCAGAAAATCACGGGATCATCAATCGCCACGGCTTCCAACAACATACTGTAAGCGTCTTCGACGGTGCCGGGCGTCATGACGATCAATCCGGGATAATGCGCATAGAGCGCTTCCATGTTTTGACTGTGAAATGGTCCGCTGCCGGAAGTCCCTCCCGACGGCAAACGAATCGTAATCGGACACGAAACATTCGTTCGCCAAAAAAGAGTCGCCGCATTATTGATGATTTGATTCAAACCAACGGTGGAAAAATCCGCGAACTGCATTTCAATGATCGGACGCATCCCTTCGATCGCTGCGCCCACTGCGGAACCAATGATTGCATCCTCGCTGATCGGCGCATCGATCACGCGACCGGGAAATTCTTTTGCAAGATTTTTCGTCGCCTTGAACGCGCCACCGAACGCGCCAACATCCTGCCCGTAGATAAAAACACGCGGATCATCCGCCAGCGCTTTGGCCTGCGCTTCACGAATTGCTTCCAGATAGGTAATGCTCATGCGCTCAAATTGCGTTGTGCAGTTCCATGAGATGCGTTGAAGAAATGGCCTGCCAGTTTTCATTGAACGGGTCCGGCCCAGGCTCACGTTGCACAATGGCAACTGCTTCTTCAATTTTACGGTGCGATTCCGCACGCCAATTATCAACCATCTTCGCGTCCGCCCATTTTTGTTGGAACAAATATTCCTCAGCGACTTTCAAACAGTCGCGACCGCACGGCGCGTTTTTCAATTGCGGGTCAACGTAATCCGCCGTGTCGTGCTCCGCGTGACCGCAGAGGCGAAGCAATTTTGCGACAACTAGTTGTGGCCCGTCACCATTTCTCGCGCTAGTCACAGCGTCGCCAATCCCTTTGAGACAAGCTGTCAAATCCGTTCCGTCCAATGAATGACTGTTGACTCCGTAACCGATGGCTTTATCAACTAAATTTTCGCATGCGAATTGGCGCGCGCTCGGTGTCGAATAGGCGTATTGATTGTTCGCCACGACCAGAACCAAGGGCAGTTTTTCCACAGCAGCTTGATTGAGCGCTTCATGAAATGCGCCCGTCGAAGTCCCGCCTTCACCGAGGCACGTAGCGCCGATTCCATCGCGCTTTTGAAATCGGCGCGCCATCAACATTCCATTGACGACTGGAATCATCGCGCCCAAATGACTGATCATCGGGAGCAACCCATCCTTCGGTCTGCCTCGATGAACATTGCCATCTCGACCGCGCATCGGGCCGAGCGCAGAACCGAGATACGTTCGCACCGCATCGAGAATCGGTTCGCCAAAAGCCAATCTACCGGCTTGATCACGGATGAGCGGCGCAAAAATATCGCCTTTGCGCAAAGCCATGCCGAGAGATGCGCTCAGTGCTTCCTGCCCACGTCCCAGAAAAACGCCGCCGGTTATTTTTCCGCCGCGCCAAAGACTGCCAAATTTGTCGTCGAGCAATCGCGCCAACAGCATCCAACGAAACGCGGTTTCAAACTGTTCGCGGGCGGAAGAAACTTTCGCGGGCGCTTCGGGACTGGCGAGAGTTTGGAGCATGTTCAAAATTTATGCGGCTTTTTAGCGCGGGTGCAAAATATTTTTACCATTTAATGTCCGGCGCGAATCGTGACATCGCCTTTGACTTTCACAACGCAGGTCAATCGATATTTTTCAGGATCTTTATTCCAGGAATCGAGCACATCAAGTTCTTCGTCAGAAGCAGGTTCAAGATTTTCCATGCCGCTGACCACTTCCACGGCACAAGTGCCGCAGGAGCAATTGAAACAGCCCGCCTCCATTTCGACGCCCGCTTTTTCTCCAGCTTCCAGCAATGTTTCCCCCGCCGGAACTTCGGCGGACTTGTTAGCGGGCAGAACGGTAACCTTCGGCATGGCAAAAAAATATTTCAAAACGGCAAAGTAGCAATAGCAATGAGGAATAAATTCGGCGTTTGACAGGAGCGCAGGCGTCTCGCCTGCGAGTATCTAAATTGATCGAGCAGAAACACGCAGGCAGGATGCCTGCGCTCCGATGATGGGAAAACGCCTATCACAACTTTTGACAAAATTTTCGCGGACAACTAGCGTGTCGGCATGGAATCTCTGCACGCGCCGTGGCGAATTGAATATATTCTCACGCCAAAAGTTCCGCAGGACGAATCGCTTTTTGCGAAGATCGCGCAGTCGAGCGACGATGAAGAAAATTTTGTAATCGCGCGCGACCGCACTTGTTACGCGCTGCTCAATCGCTTTCCTTACACTGGCGGACATTTACTCATCGTTCCTTACAAACAAACTCCCGACTTCAATGGCTTGACCGACGAAGAAACCAGCGACCTGATGAAACTTTTGCGCCGCTGTCAGAACGCACTTACAAATGTGATGAAGCCAGACGGATTCAACATCGGCGTCAATCTCGGTAAAGTCGCGGGCGCGGGAATTCTCGAACATCTTCACATCCACATCGTGCCGCGCTGGAATGGCGATACAAATTTCATGCCGGTGCTGGCGAACACCACGGTTTTGCCGGAAGCATTGAAAGAACTTGCGGCTAAACTGCGCGCAGAATTAAAAAATAATTAACTCCAATGCCTACTGAAACCCTTCACTTTGAAAACGCGCGGCTCGCGCAACAGCTTTTCAACAACGACACAAAAAACCTTCACACGCTCGAAGCGGAGTTGAACATCAAGGCCACTTCGCGCGAAGGTTGGATCAAGCTTGATGGCGCGACCAAAGATATAGAGCGCGCCAAACAGCTTTTTCAGTTGCTCGAGGAATCCATCAAAACCGGCACGCCGATTCGCAATCGTGACTTCACCCAGGCATTGAACGTCGTGAAAAACGAAGGTGTGGATGCGCTTAAAAATCTTTATTCGGAAAAAATTCAAACCTCGACAAAAAAACCCTCCGTCGTCCCCAAGACGCTTGGGCAAAAGAAATATATCGAGGCAATTCGCGCGCACGATGTGACGCTCGGAGTCGGCCCGGCGGGCACGGGAAAAACTTATTTAGCGATGGCCATGGCGGTGGAAGCCTTGCTCCAGGAAAAAGTTTCCAAAATAATTTTGACGCGCCCTGCTGTGGAAGCGGGCGAAGCGCTTGGATTTCTTCCCGGCGATTTATTGGAAAAGATCACCCCATACCTTCGCCCGCTTTACGACGCGCTCCAGGACATGATGCCCGCCGATGAAATCCAAAGAAATATGGAACGCAACGTCATCGAAATCGCTCCGCTCGCCTACATGCGGGGAAGAACTTTGAATCATGCTTTTATTATTTTAGACGAAGCGCAAAACACGACGACTGAACAAATGCTGATGTTCCTCACGCGCCTTGGGTTCGGCTCCAAAGCGATTATCACCGGCGACCCGACTCAGATTGATTTGCCGCCACACAAACAATCCGGATTGCTCGAATCCACTCATGCGCTGAAAAACGTCGCGGGCATTGCGATTGTCGAGTTCGACAAACGCGACGTGGTCAGACATCCGCTAGTGCAACGGATTATCGGTGCCTACGAAGAACATCGCGGCAAACGTCAGAAACAATGACGCAACTTTGCCTTCGCAATCGGCAGCGCACGCGAAAGATCGATCTGCGGTTATTGAGAAAAATCACGCTTGGCTTGTTGAAAGAAATTTTGCGCGAGCCGCAATTTGAATTGGGAATTCATCTGGTCGCCGCCAAGGAAATGGCGATGGTGAACGAAAACTTTCTGCACCACCGTGGTTCAACGGACGTGATTACGTTCGACTACGGCCAACGTGCCGCCAGCATGCACTTACTTCATGGAGAAATCTTCATCTCAATCGATGACGCAGTTTCCCAGGCGAAAGAATTCCGCGCCACATGGCAATCGGAACTCATCCGCTATGTCGTCCACGGAATTTTACATTTGAAAGGCTTTGACGATTTGCTTCCATCTGCCAGACACAAAATGAAACGCGAAGAAAATCGATTGCTCACAGAACTTTCCCGCCGCTTCACCTTAAGTAAATTACAGCGCAAACTAAAAAAATAAAATGGATGAACGCACGACTGGCCTGATTCTGCGCATTCGTCCACTGACCGAGACGAGTTCGATCGTGCAATGGCTCACGCCAGATTTGGGACGCGTGGCAACCGTGGCGAAAGGTGCGCGTCGTCCGAAATCCCCTTTTCGCGGCAAGCTTGATCTATTTTATCTCGCTGATTTTAGTTTCCAACGCAGCCGCCGCAGCGAACTCCACAACTTGCGCGAAGTCGTTTTGCGCGAAACGAACGTCGCGTTGCGAAAGGAAATTCTTTATCTTCAACAAGCCAGCTATTGCGCCACGCTCATCGAACAAACCACCGAAACCGAAACGCCGCTCGGAAATATTTTCCAACTGATGTCAGATTTTCTCACGCACTTGCCATCGCGACCGCCGCAACCACTGACCATTCTTGCGTTTGAAATGAAACTGCTGAACGAACTCGGATTAAATCCTGATTTAGCTGAAGCAAAACTCAGCGCGGGAGCAAAACAGATTCTGCAAAAGTTCGTGGAGTTGGATTGGGAAAATTTGCTGCGCTTGAAATTAAGCAAAGCTCAGGAAATCGAAATCCGGCAATTTCTAAATGGGTTTTTGATTTTTCATTTGGGAAAAATTCCGAAGGGGCGAAACAGCGCGTTTCAATTCTTGCAGTAATATTACGAGTGGAATCTTGCTGCAATGAAAACGCTGACCATCTGATTGCGGCTACAGCAATTATCAATCAAGCGGAGCTTGCCACCGTGAATCAATCTGACTTCAAAACGTTCACGGCTCACAGTCTGAAATTGATTTAGGGTTGGCCACTCAAACTTTACGTGAAGAACTGCGCACCGCTTCGTCTTCGACTAGTTTCTTAAGTTCAGGAAAGCCCTTTTCCCCAAAGTATGATTTCAACTGCTCTTCTGCCGTGGAATCGAAGCCTTTCCATTTTCCAATGCGCGCCTGCCAAAACAAATACACAGTGAGTCCCTGCACGTAGGTATAGAAATTCGGAGAAGCTCGTCGGCACTCCAATTCATGTATTATGTTTTGTTCATCGGTCATTCTTGCGAACCACGGTTCACAAGTCTCACAAACTTCAGTTGAAACCGCTTTTGCTTTCTCAGATGCAACTGTTCTTCCTTTTGGAATCATCCAGACAAATGAGTTTTGTGGTTCAAACCGCAAATCAAGCACAGCAGATTTTGGTGTTCGATGCCACAGAACTCTTTTCCAGTTACCATGTGGAATCCAAGGAAATGATAGACCAAAGCCTGCTGAATATTGAAACCCTCTGTCCGAGTGAAGATAGATTACCTCCATCGTCCCGTCTGGCCGAGATTTGACCCATTTTCGTTTTCCAGTCGGCAAGAATCCCATGAAAATGCATTTTGGACCGAAAATCTGATCGAGCAGTCCTTCCATCTCTGCTGAAGAATAATTCTCGTTGTGCCAATTCTCACCCCATGGATTTGACCCAGACATACGTGAAATTAGGAAACGGTTTCTACAATTGAAATCTTTGTCTCCGGCTCGACCCACTTATTGTGTTCCTTGATAAGATCCACCAAGCGATCCACCGCTTCGGCTTCGGGGATGTTGAATTTGATCGGCGTTTTTCCGACGTAGAGATTGATCTTGTTGGGCGCGCCGCCGACGTAACCGAAATCGGCGTCGGCCATTTCGCCGGGGCCGTTGACGATGCAACCCATTATCGCGATCTTCACGCCTTTAAGATGTTCGGTGCGCGCTTTGATTCGCGCCGTGACGGTTTGCAAATTGAACAGTGTGCGACCGCAACTAGGACACGCGACGTAATCGGTCTTGAACGAACGGCAACCCGCCGCCTGCAAAATATTGTATGCAAGTCGCAACGATTGTCCGCCGCCGGATTCGCCGCGCACCAAAATGGCATCGCCGATTCCATCCGCGAGCAACGAGCCGATGACAACGGATGCGCGGAGCAAAGCGATTTTGGGATCCAAAACTTCGTAGCCGCCGACGTTAGTCGGCGCAGTTTGATTCGAGGCGGAAGTATGCGACGACTCACGTCGGCGGCTACCGTCAAAGTTGATGCAATCCTTGAGCAGAATCGGATTGTTTAAGCCGAGCCGTTTTAATTTAGCGGAGAGCAAACGGAACGCGGTGATCGTCGGAAGATTTATGCCGTCTTTCACCGTGACAAGTTGCGTCGCACAATTGACGGAGAAATCTTCGGTCGGATCGATTTCAAAAATATTCAGGTCTTCGTAAATGGCTTCGGGCTTTACGTCGTCTTTGGGACGTATTTTGGGCGCGACTTTTTCCCAGGTTGCGCGAGGCACGACCACGCGAACGGTTTGCTCGCCGCCGCATTTTGAATTTTCGTTCAGATCAATTTCCGGAGTAACGCGGCGCTCGAAGTGAAAAGGATCGAAGGGAAAGGCGTTCGGAGTTCCGCCTTCAGGCGGTTCGGTGTCGCGCGTTGCGGAAACCGCCTGAAGGCGGAACTCCGAACAGGTGAGCAGCGGAATCTGCGCAACCAAATCATTGCACACCGCGATTTCGTTTGGAGAATCTTCGGTGAGCGAAACGCGGATCGTGTCGCCGAGTCCGTCGCATAGCAGCGAGCCGATTCCAATCGCGCTTTTAATCCGGCCATCTTCGCCTTCGCCAGCCTCGGTGACGCCGAGGTGGATCGGATAATTCCAATCGGGGCCAAGCTCGTCGAGGCGCGCCACGAGCAGGCGATAACATTCGATCATCACTTTCGGGTTGCTCGACTTCATCGAGAATTTAAAATTGTGATAATCGTTTTTGCGGGCGATGCGCGCAAATTCCAGCGCGCTTTCCACCATGCCAAGCGGTGAGTCGCCGAAACGATTCATTATGCGGTCGCTGAGGGATCCGTGATTCGTGCCGATGCGCATCGCACGACCAAGCTCTTTGCAGAGTTTTACGAGCGGCGTGAATTTTTCTTCGATGCGACAAATCTCCAATGCGTATTGCTCGTCGCTGTATTCTTTTACGGCGAATTTTTTTGAGTCGGCGTAGTTGCCAGGATTCACCCGCACCATCTCAACCCATTTCGCAGCTTCCATCGCAGCGTCAGGTTTGAAATGAATGTCAGCGACAATCGGGACGAAACAATTTTTCGCGTGAAGTTCGGCAACGATGTTTTTTAAATTAGCGGCATCTTTCACCGTTGGCGCAGTGATTCGAACGATTTGGCAACCGACCGCGACCAATTCCAAAGTTTGTTTGACGGATTCAGCGGTATCCATCGTGTCGCAGGTGAGCATGGATTGTTTCACGACGGGATGTTCGCCGCCGATGATGACGCCGCCTTTCGCGGGATTGCCGACGATGACTTCGCGGGTTTTCCGACGCTGATAAACGTAAGGAGAAGCGCAGTATTGCATGGAAAATTACGGAGCGGGATTGGTCACCGGCTCAGTCTGCGATTGTTCGATTTGCGTCTGACGTTTGAACATCATGCGGAATAGTGAGAAGCGTCGGAGATCAAAAAAGGTGACGTAAAGCATGAAAGAAATTAGCAAAATGGCAAACGCCGTGGTGGTGTATTCAACAAGGCGCACGCTGATTTTTCGGCGGGTGACGGCTTCGTAAAGTGCCATTAAAATATGGCCGCCGTCCAAAACGGGAATAGGCAAGAGGTTCAGCAACGCGAGATTAATGTTGAGCAAAACCATAAAGCTGAGCGCCAATCGGTAGTCGGTGTTCACTTGCACCGCGAGGTTGGAAAGAATTCCGACGGGTCCACTCAAGTCTTTTGCGCCAATACCGGTTTCCTTGTGATGAAATAACGCGCCAAAGGTGTTTCCCATCATTTCCAGAACTCCCAAAATTTGTTCTTTGGGCGTGGGACCGGGACGCTGCACTTGATAAACCGTGGTGGTGCTTGGGGTGAGAGCCACGCCGAGACGTCCGGCTTTTGTGCTGGGATCAATTTGGGGTGTGACGGTGAATTTCATTTTCTCTTTGCCACGCATGATTTCTAAATCACTCGGCTGGCCGGGCCGTTTTTTAATCAAGCCGACGAGTTGTTCCTGGCCAAGAATGGGAACGCCAGCGAACGAGAGAAACGTGTCGTTCACTTGCAACCCGGCTTTTTCCGCCACGCTTCCCGGCAAAACCTGGGCGATGGCTGGGTGATCTTTGGGATCGAGGTTTAAGATTTTTACTCCGACCAGTTCGTTCTTTTCCGTGGCGAGGTTGTAAGTATCCTGAATGCCGTTTCGTTCCATCACCACCGGAACAATATTTGTTCGCGCCAAAATCGTGGCCATCTGCACTTCCTGCCAGGATTTGACGAACTTTCCATCGACCTTGAGAATTCGATCTCCTTCGCGCACGCCCAATTTAAATTCCGGCGACACTGGATCCACATAACCCACGATTGAAGGATTCACTGCAATGGGCAATCCGACGAAATAAATGAGGCTGGCAATCGCGATGGCAAAAATTACATTCATCATCGGGCCGGCCAGGGCGACGAGAATTTTAGACAGAGGCGAAACGGGGGGAAGTTTCTCCTGCGGGTCGGTGGCAGCACCTTCCAATTGCTGGGATGTGACCATTTGGGGCAACTTCACATAACCACCGGCGGGAATCAGTCGCCAGGAATATTCGATGCCGTCGCGTGTCCAGCCAAAAAGCTTGGGACCGAAGCCGATGGCGAACGCTTCGACTTTCAATCCGCGACGACGTGCCACCCAATAGTGGCCGAACTCGTGAATGAAAATGGCCGCGCCAAAAAGAAAAAGCACCGCCGCCGCCACGTAAATGTAATTAAAAATATGCGCCATGATTTACCGTTTCTGAGAAACGGACGGGTAATCTAACGAGTGAAATCAGATGTTGCAACTTAGGAAACGTTCCTTATTCAGCGAAATCCGGAGTTCGCACCTTCCTGCGGCAAGGTTTCATCGCGGAATCCGCACGCAATTCCCTCGTCGCCCATGACTACGAAAGACACAACAGTCGGTCAACGACCACTTTTTATCCCGTGATTGCTCCAAGAAATCCATGCCCCGCGGAATAGGCGCGTGTCGGGAGGAATTTTTTGATGCGGGGATGATTGATGAGCACGTCATCATCCTGGATTATTTTTCAAAACGATATTTGCCGCGCTGAATCCCTTTCTCTAAACTAATGGCATGTGCAATCGCTACGTGCAGAAAGGACGCGAAGTTCGACCCGGCCAACGCACCACCATTCTCATGAAAGGGCCGGGCGCAGAATTTGAAATCCCATTCGACGAAGCGATTTTCGGCGGACCGGCGCGAAGCGAAAGCCGCAACTATTGGATGCAACGCGAAGGTGCCGAACGTGTTCTCGTCCCGGACATCGAACGTTTCGGCGAAAAAAATAAATCAACCGGCGAACAAAACTGGGAAGATGTTCCTGCGAATTCCGCCATGGAAGGTCTGCTGCTCCCGCGTCCGCCGGGAAAAGATTATCGCCTGTTGAAAGTTGTCACCCAACCCGCAACCGCGGAGCAACTCGCGAGGTTGGGGAATGATCGCGTGCCGGTTTTCTTGGGCGAGTGAGCCACAGCGGGATGAACCGGCGGCTCCGCCGAATTCCTGGCGCGCTTTCCCAAATGGCTCCAATGGCTCCCGGTGCTCGTCTCCCAAAGCGCCAGAGGGCGGGCGCACTCCAGGACGCTTCGCGAATTTCGAGAGGTCGTCGTGTTGCGCGCCAGCGTCTTGGAGTGCGGT
>JBDSYB010000059.1:0-12357 GCA_039925885.1 Verrucomicrobiota bacterium | reverse complement strand
AATCTACGTCGCTATTTTTTTGTCCCGGAGGGACAACGGACAATAGCCCGGCGTTTCAACGCCGGGAAAAGGATGTGATTGGCCCGAGTTCCGAAGGAACGGCTGAATGGACAAGACTCGGCCGTCCTTGCGGGACTTTGTTTCCCTTTCAAACCCCAACCCACGGTTGAACCGTGGGCTATGGTCGTTTGACCCCTGCGGGACAAGGAAACCGGACATGGATTTAACCCGATCAAAATTGATATGCGTCAGCCCTGGTCAGGACCACCCGCTTGCCCGCAATGATTCTTTGTGCATAATTAAACCCATGAGCGCACAGGAAGTCATTAAGGAGTTGCAGGAGTTGCCGCCCGCCGAACGCGCGCAAGTGGTGAAGTTCGTTATGGAACAGAACGGTTCGTGGAACGCCGAAGCGCGACAAAAAATTAATATCGGTTGGGAACAAGCCAAGTCCGGCCAATTGCGCACGCCAGAACAAGCCCAGGAAAATCTCGCCGCGCGCAAGGAAGTTTGGAAGAACCGCTCCGCTCAGGAAAAAATTTCCGTGCCGGAGTTAGTGCTATTACTTTCGAGAATTTAAATATCGCGCGGCAGACGCAACTCGCTCTTTCTCCACCCAGCGCGGGGTACTTCGCTGCAATGATCCGATTCCCCCAAACTTTCCGAAAATACGAGCCATCTCAGGCGTAATTTTTTGCCAGTAACCCTCGCCGTGAGAAACACGAGTACCAATTTTGTAAGCTTTTTTAAAGAGCCTGCTATTTTTATTTCCTTTCACCAGAATCAGATGATCTCGCCGATCCTTGTGAATAACATGAGCGTTGGCAGAGCAGTCCAAAAGTTCGTTTTTTGAAAACTTTGATGCAAAGCCGGCAAATTTTACCTCGAAAAAACCGACTAAATATAATGCCGGTTCAATGTTGCATTCCCAACCTTTCAGACCGGCGTAGAAACAGAGCATGTCACCGGGTTGAAGACGTTGTAAACTCCTTTTGGGCGGGGTAGGATCACCATACGTGAACGTTTTAAATTCCGGGTCACCGTGCGTTTGTTGTTTAGCAGCCAATGCCTGTTTTCTTTCCGGGAAATAATCACTTAAAAGCCGACCATGTCGTCCGGTGGTATTTCCGTAAGTTACTTTCCCCGATCTACCGGGAATCGGCAAAAACTCAAAGGAGCGATCTTTAAAAAGAGGGCTGTGAATTCCACCGCAACCGGTATCAATGCCTACACGTAATAAAACGATGTGCATATTTTTTTTGTAAGTATTGAAAAAAATTCTTCCAAAGACGTATAAAATTTATGGTGAGCCGAAGTAAATGCGCTGTCTGTTTTTTCATTCAAATAATCATGGGCTTCGACCAAAGATAACTTTGACTTGGTTTTCCAACAAGAAGCTTTGGATGGTTGTGATTGTTATTATATGCCCACTGAATATCGCGAAGACGGTCATTCCTATTATTGTGCTTATGTCCTAAGATAGTTTTAACGTATTCTGATTCTTTCCACTTCTTGCTCGTCTTCGTGAGCGGTTTGTAAATATCCCCGAAAACATTATCACTCGCTGATTTGGAAACAGGATTATTTAAACCAAACCAAGCATCGGCGTGGCTGTCGTAAACCCTTTCCACAAGCATTAGATAAAACAAACCGCGAGGACGAAAAGCTGAAGGACTGCATATTCCAGCAACCCACATTTTTTTCCACGTAGTTAGTTTTAATCCTCTTTTCGGAGGATAAGCCCGGTCTTTGTGTTTGCAGGTACAAAGCGTGATTAGCCCGCCTTGAAAATTCGGCGCACATCCCTTTTGGCCAAAAGTGCCGTCTTTATTCTTCACTAAACTTTTAACAACATAAAGATAAGGAGGGTGGTCTTGAAGCTCATTATCAATATTGTCCCGAAGCTTGTTAAGGGACCAATCCGTATTTTTCTTTAAACGGCCAGTCGATGGCATCGGCTGATACTCAGTAGAGTTGCGAGGCCCACCATTTTTTCTATTGGGAGTACAGGGCATAATAAATTTTATCGGTTCTCAGCTTTTCCAAACCGCCAAAGCTCTTTCTCTGGCAGCACGCGGTTGAGCGATTGTTTTATGCGGCCAAATTCTTTTATGGAAGTTAATTTTAACCCTTCCTCATTTCGCGGCAGCTTCGGGTCGTAATCCGGTTGGCGAGCAGAAATTCGTTTGAGCGCGTCGTCCGCCAAGCCGAGCGCTTTGACGACTTCGATATGGATCAATCCCTTCCACGCATTCGCTTCAAACCATTTGTAACAGACCGCGTCTTTCCAGACGCCTTCCGCCTCTTCCAACCAGCCGTTTTGCGCCAGAAAACTTCCAATCGCTTCCAACACACAACTGATGTCAAATTCCGACTGCGGTTTTTCCCAGATTCTTTTGATCCTCTCGGCAATCGTGTCGGCAGAATTCATGTAGCGAAGATGCAGCAACGTCCACATGCTAAAGAGAAGGTCGAGGGCGTCGCGCGGCTTGGGCGGCATGTAAGGAAACGCGACGCCAAACTCGTCCAGCGCGACGTAAAAACGAAACATGGCGTTGCGCACGATACGCTTTTGCTTGGCGCGGAATTTTGAATGCACCACTTCGACGAGCGGACGCCAGCGACGAAGTTGATCGGCATGGACGAGAACGGCGTCCAAAACTTCGATGAAAGTTTGCGGTGTAACGATGGGCTGTTTCAGTAATTGTCTCGCCAAGTGCAAAGCTGATTTTTGCATCCCCAGTTCGACGTAACCTTGAAGTTCCTCCAGTTCCTGTGGCAATCGTTTAATCATTGGAAAAATCTAATAAATCTACTTGGACAAATACTGTCCAAGTGAAATAAGAACAATTGAGCCGCATCTTCCGGTCTGTTACAGAACTGCCGTGCCTCGACGTGAATTACGACATCCGCAGCAAGTCGAAGATTGGCTCGTTGAGCTTAGCCAACAAATCACCGCACCCGGAAAAATGATATTGATCGGTTCCGGCGCATTGTTGTGGCACGCGGCGCAACGCGGGATTTCCCAACCTCTCACGGAGAACAGCATGGATGTCGATCCGATTACGGATTCAGACGAAGTTGCCCGGCTTTGTTACGACGCGTTGATCGGGAGTGAGTTTGAACAGAAGCACGGATGGCACGTGAACTTGATGCCCGATTCTGCTCTCAAAGAATTTCCCGAAGATTGGGAAAGCCGCGCAACCAAGAAGATTTACAACTTTCTAAAAGTCATTGTCCCGTCGCCGAAAGATATTCTAACTCCGAAACTCAAACGCAACGAACCGCGTGACCGCGCACATGCGGCTTGGGCAAAACAAGTTGGTTTGCTAGATTAAAACTGTGAGCAGTTTAATCGACCGCGAAAAAAGCAATTCAGTCTGGGGGCCTTACCTGAACTACGATGACGTCGCCCGCTTTGAATATGGCCGGCGCATGTGGTGCTTGCCCGAAATGCGAGCGCGTTTGCTGGCTCATTGGCTGGACGCGCGTCATCCATATCGTGAGCGATTTCAGGAACAGCGAGCGTTGATCGAAGAAGTTTTGGAATCCAGCGTGTCAGAGGTTGAACTCGATGGAAATTTGCGCGCGCGTGGCACAAGTCTCCGTTGCGTCGCCCGTGAAATCCCGCCTGTGTTCGGGAGTTACTTTGGTTCGGGTGTCGAATGATAGAAATAATTCAGCGGGCGCGATTGCGAAACTTTCGCTGCGTTACTTCTGTGTGGCGCAGTGAGCGTCGAATTGGTTAAAACTTCCGCCGCGCATGTATCATCCGACGCAATCTGAATTTTTAGAACTCGCGAAACAGGGAAATCTTATTCCCGTTACGCGCACGATTCTCGCTGATTTCGAAACGCCACTTTCCGCGTATCGCAAAATTCGCGGGCAAGGCGAATCGTTTCTTTTTGAATCGGTTGAAGGCGGCGAACACATCGGGCGTTACTCATTTGTCGGTTGCAATCCGCGCGCGGTCATCAAACAAACCGGCAATCGCATCGAGGTGATTGAAAATGGAAAGGTCGTTGAAAGGTTTGCGGTAGAAAAGCCCCTCACCCGTCCTTCGGACACCCTCTCCCCATCGGATGGGGAGAGGGATGGGGTGAGGTGCGCGTCGGTTAAAGACGGCCTTGAAGTCATCGAAGGCGTTCTGAAAAAATACAAAGCCGTGTCGCTGCCGGAATTGCCGCGCTTCACCGGCGGCGCGGTTGGATTCATCGGTTACGAATTTATTCACGATGTCGAACCGGTGGTGCCGCGTCCGCCTAAAGACGAACTCAAAACGCCGACGATGTATTTTCTCATCGCGGACGAGCTGCTGATTTTTGATCGCGTCAAACAAACGCTCACCGTTTTGGTCAACGCTGTTTTGGACGACAAAACCAAACCGGAAGACGCTTATGAAGATGCGGTTTCGGAAATAGAACGTCTCGTTTCACTTCTCGAACAACCGACCGAACATATCCCCGTCACACCGCCGAAAGAAATTCCTGAACTTCCGTTTCAAACCAACGTCACGAAGGAAAAGTTTTTTGAAAATGTTTTGACGGCGAAGAAATACATCGTTTCCGGAGACATTATCCAGGTGGTCGGCTCGCAACGTTTCTCGATGCCGGTGAAAGCGTCGCCGCTGGAAATTTATCGCGCCGCCCGCACCATCAACCCGTCGCCTTACATGTTTTTGCTGGAACTGGATGGGTTTTCTCTCGTCGGCGCTTCGCCGGAAATTCATGTCCGTTGCGAAGATCAAAAAGTTGAAATTCGCCCGATCGCCGGAACGCGTCGTCGGGGTAAAAATTCCGAAGAAGATGCCGCGCTTGAAAAAGAATTGCTCGCCGACCCGAAGGAACGCGCTGAACACGTCATGCTCGTTGACCTCGCGCGAAATGATCTGGGGCGCGTTTGCGAATACGGCTCGGTCCAGGTGAAAGATTTGATGATCATCGAGCGTTACAGCCACGTCATGCACATCGTTTCGCAAGTCGAAGGAAAACTTTCCACTGACAAAACGCCTTACGATTTAATGCGCGCGACTTTTCCGGCTGGAACCCTCAGCGGCGCACCGAAAATTCGCGCCATGCAAATTATTTCCGAACTCGAACAAACCACGCGCGGGCCGTATGGGGGCTGCGTCGGTTATTTTTCGTTCAACGGAAATCTGGATTGCTGCATCACAATTCGCACGGCGCTGATCAAAGATGGGAAAGCTTTTGTGCAAGCTGGGGGCGGTTGGGTCAATGACTCCGAACCAGAATCAGAATTCCAGGAAACAGTGAACAAATCCAAAGCCATGTTGAAAGCAGTGGCGATGGCGGAAACTTTTGCCAGGCATCAGCCAACCAGTTTGTAACCGACTCCATGCACCGTCAGCAGATGCTTGGATTCATCGCCATTGTCGCCGAGTTTTTTTCGCAACTGCACGATGACTTGGTCCAACGTCCGCGTGGTGCCGAAATAATTATAACCCCAAACTTCGTTGAGCAATTTGTCGCGGGATAAAACTTCGTCGCGGTGCGCGAAGAAAAACTGCAACAATTTCAGTTCCTTTCCCGTTAAAACTTCCGTTGTTTTTCCTCGGAGCAGTTGAAAAGTTTTAGGATCAATCACGGCGGAGCCGATGCGAAATTCTCTCTCCGGATTCGCCTCGGTCGTGGGTTGGGAGCGCCGGACAACGGCTTGGATGCGCGCGAGCAATTCGCGGACGCCGAAAGGTTTGGTGAGATAATCATCCGCGCCCAGATCAAGGCCGACAACCTTGTCAATTTCCTGGCCCTTGGCGCTCAACATTAGAATCGGCGTGGCGACTTTTTTAGCGCGCAGTTTTTTACAAACATCGTAACCACTCAAACCCGGCAGCATCACATCGAGGAGAATTAACGCGGGTTGAAACTTCGCCACAGCTTCCAGCGCGCTGTCGCCACGCTGACAGGAAGCGATCTCATACCCTTCACTCATCAAGACCTCTTCCAGTCCCAGCAAAATGTGGGGATCGTCCTCGACTATCAAAATTTTCGTTTTCATTTAGAAATTCTATTTCCCGGGTAGCACCTGCCTCCGGCGGGTGCGTCTCTATTCGATGTTCAGTGTTGGCTGTTGGATGTTCGACGTTTTGTAAATTCTTAAACATCGAACATCTAACACTGAACATCGAACATCGAAGGCAAAATACTTTCGCACCCGCCGGAGGCAGGTGCTACCCGGCACTAATCGGAATTCGCAAACTGAAGCAACTTCCTCCGTCAGCGCGTGGCTCGTAAACCAATTCGCCACCGTGCGCCCGGGCGATTTGCCGCGCAATCGTCAAACCCAGACCAGAACCTTGAATCCTACTGCTCAACGAATCGTGCGCGCGATAAAATTTCTCGAAAATCTTTTCGCCACTGCCGCGCGGCACACCCAAACCGCGATCCATTACTTTGATTTCCGCGTGAGGTAACGGCGTTTGTTTCTGCGCCACCTGCACGGAAATTTCCTTCGGTTCACTGGAATATTTTTCCGCGTTGGAGAGCAGATTGACGATGATTTGCGAGAGAGCATCGACATCGGCACGCACGAAAATTTTTGTTTCGGGCCAAATGCAATAGAGCTTAAAACCGTTCGCTTCCAGATGCGGGCGGAATGTTTCCGTCGCCGCGCGAGCCACGTCCGTCAAATCGCACGGTTGAAATTGATATTTTTTTTCGCCGCTTTCCAGTCGCGAGAAATCCAGCACGTTATTGATCAACCGCGTCAGCCGAGACGCTTCAGCGCTGATGATTTGCAAATACGATTTTTGTTTCGCGCTTTCGACGACGCGCCCTTCGGCCAGCAATTCGGAAAACATGCGAATGGACGTGAGCGGCGTTTTTAATTCGTGCGAAACATTGCTGACGAAATCGGTTTGCTGCCTCGCTAATTTTAATTCGGCGTTCAGGCTGCGTACGATCAGCCAACTGCCCAGCCCAATGGTCAAAAGCAACACCGCGATGAGAAGGCCAACAGTCAATCTTGTGGTTCGCGCGGCCACAGCCAATCGCGCGGGGTTCACGAGATAAGCGGCGATTTCCCAATGCGGAAGCGCTTCCCCGATTTCCGTGGCGGCAAAAGGTCGCTTCCAATTCGTCTGAAACGCGGGTCGGGAAACGGCCAAAGGTTTTGCGTTATCATCCAGAAGCGCGAGGCAGATTTCATCGGCCAGGCCGGGGTCCGCTTGCACGAGCGGCCGCAAATCGGCAACGAGCCGCTCCAAATGCAGTTGCGCGCCGAAAATCAAACTCCGTTCTCGCTCCAGTCGATGCCAGAACATGAGACGCAGTTTATTTTGCAAAAATCGGGCCAGCATTCCGTCGCTATTCTCGCCGACGATTTGTGCGAACTCGGCTTCGGCGGGAATAACTTTCGAGAAATTTCCTTCGTCACGCGCAGCAACGTCTTTGGACATCTCGCTCACCACATTTTGTGGCGAAACTTTGCGGGATTGCTTCGAGTAATTCTGCGTTTGAAAGGAGCCATCTTTTTCCTGGGCGGTTCCGATTGAAGATTTTAAATTGGCGGACGAATCAGCGCGCGATGACTTATTAAGGGGCGATCCCATTTTTTGATTTGGCACAATCGACTCAGCGTTCGCCATTTGTTGGGACTGAAATGTGGCATTGTTGTAAACTTCTGCGGGGACGCGATTACAGAGAAACGCGCTGTTATCCGTGAAAAAAGATTTGGCTTCGTCGCGCGCATTAGGAGAAGGAGAAAGAATTTTCCCGGAAAGCGTTACGCAAAACCCGACCTCTGCCAACGGCCAGTGTTGACGGAGTTGTTCGTCAAACTGCGCGGCTACGACTGATGCTTCGCGGTCGGCGACCATCGCCTCCACTTGCGCGCCGAACTCCTGTTGCATTTGCGCGAGGCGAGCGGCGACGTCCGCGACGAGAGAATCAGTCACGCGCTGGTAGAGGAGCGATTGCTGGCGTTCCAGGAGGAATTGTTGGTCGCGCAGGGAACGCACCGCGAGCCAAGCCAACGCCAGACTCGGGACAAGAACCGCGACCACAAAAACCAGCGCGATTTTTTTCATTTGTTTCAGGTCGGAAATAACCCAGGGTCGCGCTCCTCTCCAAGCTCATTCAATGAGGAATGTCACGCTGACGTGGCGGAAACGCTGATTTGACCGACAGAAAAAGATTCTTCGCTGTCATCGGACGGCGCGCTGGCGCTGACGTTTGAGCTATTTTGACTCTGGTTATTGAAAGAAAGGCTCCTGTTTCCGTAATATCCAAACCATGCGTTGTCGGTCGCGCTGATGTTGTAAGGTTTGCCGAGCTTCACCCCAAGTTCGGAAACCAGTGCCTGAGCCTTCTCCTTCGCGGCACGAATTGCCATAGCGCGCGCCTGATCGCGAAATTTCCGCAATTGGGTCGTTCGAAAATCCACGCCGTTGACGCGATTGACACCATTAGTCAGAAGCCCGGTCAAGACCGCTTGAAAATTTGTCGTCGCTGTCAGGCGAACCTGAATCGACTTTTGCACAATGTAAGCTGAAGGAACGATCCGGGGACGATTGTTGTATTCGTAATCGGGCTGGATGCTGATGAAGTCAGTTTGCACATCCTTTTCCTTGATGCCGATTTGCTTCAAGAATTTCAAAACGCTGGCCGTCTTCTCGTCGTTTTCGAGGCGCGCAGGCTCAAGTGTTTCGCTGCGCGTTTCCACCGCGACACTCAGTCGAATTTCGTTCGGAACCACTTTAACTTCGGCGGAACCGGAGACGTTGATTTGTGGCGGCGGCTGGGTCAATTGCCCAAACACTTCCGAAAATGAGCAAACGGAGAGAAATAAAACGGCGGCAAATTTCGATTTCATAAAAATAATTTTTGATTTGTTGTGCGTAGGGCTGCGCTGCCGCGCAGCCTTATTATCCAAAGGCGTCGCGGCAGCGACGCCCTACAGAATTTGTTATTTGGAATTGCGGGTGTTGAAGGACTGGCATTGCACATCCTTGCGAGTCGCGGAATCGTAAGCGCCATTGCTGATCGCGCTCTTGAATTTCGTGAGGTTCTCCGTTTCCGCGCGGATTTGCCGTTGCTCTGCCGCAGGCGCGGTTGCATAAACCGCCTCCAATTGCGAATTTTGTTTCGCTAGGGTCGCGGCAGCTTCTTGAAGTTTTCCGCTGTCGGCCTGGGCGGTGGCTTCGTCCTTGGCAATCGCCGTCTGCATCAATATTTTTTGCGCAACGACCGCATTGTTGACGGATTTTTTTGCGCCGTCGCGATCTTTCGTATAACTGATTTTCACCACATCGTTCGCCAAACTCTCGCTGCCATTGTCCAATTCATCTTTGTAAGTGACGTTGACGCGCGCAATTTCCGGCCTCGCCTCCTGAACGAGGCAACGCAGCAACAGATAACGATTTTGTCCCGGCGTAAATTGGCTCAAGGTCACAGAAGCTTTGCGATTCTCAAATTTTTCCGTGCGACCGATGAAGCCAATTGGTTTCACGCCTTCCGGGCAGAGTATTTCGATTCGGACATCGCGGGCTACGACTTCCAGCAATTCCCCAAGTTCCTTCGCGAAAATTTCCGGCAATTTTTCTGTGTCTTTGACGTAATAATAATTTGCGTCGCTCGCTTCCGCCAAACCCGCCATCAAGTCTTCGTTGTAATCGTCGCCCAAACCAATCGTTGTCACCGAAATTCCGCGCGTTGCGAGACGATGGCCGAGACGTCGCAAATCCTGCGGCGAACTTGGCCCCACATTGGCCAGTCCGTCGGAAAGCAAAATGACGCGATTGATTTTCTTGCGGGAAAAATAACGCTGCAATTCCTCCGCGCCCTTTTCGACCCCAGCGTGAAGCGCGGTGTTGCCGTCTGATTGGATGCGGGAAATCGTGCGCTTCAAACTTTCTTTGTCTTCCACCGGTTGCGCGGGAACGAGCACTTGCACGCCGGTGCTATAGGTCACCAGAGAAAAAATATCGCCGTCGGCCAATTGATCGACGAGGCCGCAAGCCGCCTGACGCGCTTGCTCGATTTTCGCGCCGGTCATCGAACCGGAACGATCCAGCACGACTGAAAGATTGAGGGGCGAGCGTTTTATTTTTTTTGCATTGGCCGCAGTCAAATCGATCTTCACGACCAATTCCTGCGGTGAACCGGAGAGAACCACGCTTTGTTCCGGTTCAAGTTTCAGCGACAAAGTTTCTTTGGCTTGAAGGTTGCAACTGAGTCCGAGAACCAAACCGATGGAGAATAGAATTTGTTTCATGCGAAAACGCTCGCCGTTTTCGCAAAGCCATTTGTCATCGTTGAGTCAAAGAATTGTAAAAAAATTGTTAGACGCGTGGAAGCCCGAGAAAGGATCCCCTGCGTCGAAGCGCGAAAGATATGGAAGAGCGAAACGTTTTATCAAAACGTGCCATCTGAATTACAACCGAACAAAGTTTTAACCACTTCCCCGTCGCAGCTTAGGCAACTTTTACTTTCAATTTTTGACCTTTAAAACGCGCGCGATTGAGCTTGGAAATAATGACGTTGGCATGTTCGGCAGCGACATCCACGAACAAATGGCGTTCGCGAATATCCACTGAGCCAACCACTTGATTGGGCAACCCGGTTTCGCCAAGAATCGCTCCAACCACATCGCCGGTTTTGACTCCCATCTCCTCACCGACATTGATGTAAAGCTTGGTTTGATCATCGGGCGTGCGACGGCTGACTTTTGGGCGCGGCGCGGCAGAGGTCGCGGAACGCGCATCTGGAGATGCGAAAGGCCCACGGCGCGGGGCCGATATTGATCCCGCGTTTTCGCGTGGCGCAATGGGCGCTGAGTCGGTTGCCGGAAAAGTTTTGCTCGGCATTGCGGGAGCGAATTTTCGCGGGATTTCTGCAATTGGTTTTTCAATCGTGGCCCACGGCTTGCGGGTTGGGCTTGCGGCGCTCTTTTCGCGATTGACTGAAAGCCGGGCGGGCGGGCGCTCGATCGCGGGGCGGTTTTCGCGTTGGTAACTATCCGTGCGTCGATCACGCGGCGCTTCATCGCGAGACGGGCGGTCATCACGAAAGGGAGGCCGTTCGGGACGACGGCGTTCTTCTTCGTAGGTCGCTTTGGGAGGCGGAGTTGCTTCGCCGCTTTGCAAATGATGAATCAAGGCGGACGCGATATCGGTTGAGGTAAACCCTTCTTCGAGGAGGCGTTCGACCAAATGATCCTGCCGTTTGAATTCGCCGCTCTGCAATGTGGCGCGAAGTTTTTCCATAAATACATTGGCGCGCGCTTCCTCGACTTCTCCAGCAGTCGGCGATTTGCCGCGCTGAATTTTCATTTTCGTGAAGCGTTCGATGTTTTGAATTTGAAAAAGTTCGCGACCGGCGGTGAATGAAATAGCGCGTCCGCTTCTTCCTGCGCGACCGGTGCGTCCGATGCGATGGACGTAATCTTCGGGATCGTAAGGCAGATCGTAATTGAAAACGACTTGCACGTCATCCACGTCAATTCCGCGCGCAGCGACATCCGTGGCGACGAGAAATTCCAATCCGCTTTTGCGAAATTTCATCATCACGCGATCTCGTTGCGCCTGGTTCATGTCGCCATGCAAACGGTCAGCGGAATAACCTTGCGCGTTCAGATGATCCACGAGGTCATCGACCATGCGCTTGGTGTTGCAGAAAATAATTCCCAGTTTGTAATCGTGAATATCAATGAGCCGCGTGAGCAATTCGATTTTGAAACGCCGATCCACTTCATAAAAAACCTGTTCAACCGTCGGCACGGTCATCGCCTTTTGCTCGATGCGAACCTGCTGCGGATCGCGCGAATATTTCTCAATCAAGTTTTGAATCGGGCGCGGAATCGTCGCGGAAAAGAACACCGTCTGCCGCTCTTTCGGAACTCCTTGCAGAATAATTTCGATGTCCTCGCGGAAACCCATGTTGAGCATCACATCGACTTCATCGAGGATGACCATCTTTACCGTTTCGAGCCGCAACGTCCCGCGACGCATGTGATCCATCACGCGACCCGGCGTGCCGATGACGATTTGCGCGCCCTGTTTGAGTCCGAAAAATTGTCGCTCATAAGATTGCCCCCCGTAAACCGGCAGCGCGTTGATGCCGCGTTTGAAAAGAGTGAGTTTGTGAACTTCCTCGGAAACTTGAATGGCGAGTTCGCGTGTCGGACAAAGAATCAGCACCTGGACAACGCGCTTTGTCGGATCGACTTTTTCAATTGCCGGAATTGCGAACGCCGCAGTTTTGCCCGAGCCGGTTTGGGATTGGCCGACGACGTCGCGCCCAGACATCAAAACCGGAATGGCTTCGGCTTGAATTGGCGCGGCCTGTTCAAAGCCCAGTTTGTCGATGGCTTTGATAATTTCCGGCGAGAGGCCGAGTT
>JBDSYB010000058.1:0-7239 GCA_039925885.1 Verrucomicrobiota bacterium | reverse complement strand
TATCCAGAGTAATATTTTCTGCTATGTGATGGCGCTCTGACTCGAGTCACACTGCCTAGTCCGCATGTAATTTCTCGGCTGAAAACGCGCGGTCTCCGTTTTTAGCCATGCCTGCTGTTTACGTCCATTCACCGTAGCAGGTGTTCGGTGATGAACGTCGGAGCCTTAGGCTGCGAGAGCTAACTCTTCGTTTGCTTTTATGTTTTGGTTTGATTTTTTACGAGGCCAACAAACCATCCTCGGCATGCCGCCTCTGGCGTATTTTCAAAGTCGAAACCAGTACGCCCCCAAAGGTGACGAGAGCAAATTGCCATTGCGCCGAGAAAAAGCAAGCTGCCTGCGCGCTATCAAAGCTTATAACACCTTGACCCGCCCGAATCGAATTGAAAGACTGCCACTATGAGATCACGCGGTGCTTTTACGCTCGTTGAGTTGCTTGTTGTGATTGCTATCATCGCGATTTTGGCTGCTCTGTTGCTGCCCGCCCTTGCGGCTGCCAAATGGAAAGCCAAATACATTAAATGTGTTTCGAATCTTCGGCAGTGTGGGATCGCTGTCACCCTGTATGCTGGAGATAATCGAGACTATTTGCCGCGATTCGACTTTCCAGTTACCGGTTTGAATCCTTGCGATGTTGCCAACGAATTTTTTCCAACCCTGTCGAAAGTCGGACTCATCGAAGATTTCGCATTTTGCCCTCTGGACCCCAGAACCCAGACGGGGAACATGACTTGGATGCATGCCTTTCCGCACTTCACTCTGATTGGTTATTCCTTTTGGGTTCCGCGAGCTGCGGGCGGGAATCTATACCCTTCCGGCTACCCGGTGAAGACCACGCAATCAATTGCTATTACCAATCCAATTCTAACCGACATGGTCATGACAACCGTTCCGTCAAATTTGGAAGCGGGTATGGCGTTTCATCGAAAAAGCGATAAGGTTTATAACTCCAATCTCCTCTTTGTAGATGGCCATTTCGAAGCGGTGCGGGCCTCGCAACTTAAAAAGCGATATGTCGGGGCCAACGGAAACTATTCCTTCCATTGAGCTTTTGATTTCCAGCGTAATAGAGCTTGCCTAATTGTTCCGCACAAACATTTTTTCGGCAACTGCCGAATGAGTCGTTTTATTTTCAATCCGAGCAGTGCAACAGAGAAAGTCGTTCAGTAGCTTCTATGTTTTGGTTTGATTTTAAACGAGGCCAACAAACCCTCCTCAGCCTCTAGCCAATTCTCTTTTGCAATGAAGCACTGTCGAACGTAGCTTTGTGCCGATGCGATTTAATGTTTCCAGCCAGGTTAGTTATGCGATTAACGGCCCGAGCACTTTAATCTTAAATGTGCATGCTTTGCGAAGCGGCGCGCAAATGATCAGCGAAGAGTCGTTCACTGTTCAGCCCAAGGTGACTTGTGAAGAGTTCGTGCTGGATCAGGGGCAAAATCGTTTCGTCCGCATCGAGACGGGTTCCGTAAAAGAATTGAATGTGGCCTACCGCGCGGTGGTGGACACGCAGGTGAAGCTGATTCCGATGGCAACTTTGAAGACCCTCACGGTCGGCAAGTTGGATCGCAACGTAATTCCTTTTATTTATCCCAGCCGCTATTGCCAATCGGACAAACTTGGCCGTTTGGCTTTCAGTAAATTTGGAAAAATTACTCATCCATTCGAGAAAGTGACCGCCATCACAAACTGGATTTTCGAAAATGTGCAATATCTGAGCGGAAGCACGAACTGGCAAACCTCTGCCTACGATACTGTGACGGAACGAACGGGCGTCTGCCGCGACTTCGCCCATCTTGGCATCGCGCTCTGCCGCGCGTTGAATATTCCCGCACGCTATTTCACGGGCTACGCGCACCAGCTTCAGCCGCCGGATTTTCATGCGTGCTTCGAAGCGTGCATTGGTGGCACATGGTTGCTTTTCGATCCGACGAGGTTGGTGCCGTTAAACGGTCTGGTGCGCATCGCGACGGGTAGAGACGCTGCCGATGCGGCAGTCGCGACCATCTTTGGCCCGGCGTTTTCCAATTCGGTGCAGGTTTCTTGCGAGCCTGCGGAAGCGGGATTTAAGCCGTTAACGGTGGATCAATTGAGTAAAAAAGGAATTTGTCTCGACGCGCCCTGATTGTCGTTATGTCCACTCTGCGCATCACTCACGAAACACTCTATCAATACAATCGCTTGATGCGATTTGGTCCTCATCGGCTGGTGCTGCGGCCACGTGAAGGCCACGACCTGCAAGTTGAGCAAATGACCCTGACGATTGAGCCGTCATTTTCAATCGAGTGGAGCCGTGATGTTTTTGGGAATTCAGTGGCCACGGTGGAATTTCTTGAAGAAGCAGCGGAACTGCGCATCGTCAGCCAGGTGGATATTTGCCGGGGAGAAATGCCGCGACTCGCCGAGCGCAGCAGCATTGCGGTCGGTTATCCTCTCGTTTACGACGAAATAGAATCCACGGTGGCGGCGGCGTATCTGGTCCCAATTTACGCCGAGGAAACAGCCGCAGTAGCTGAGTGGGCGAGAACCGCAATAGCATCCGCCGATTCGGCTGACGCCATCTCGATTGTCTCGACGTTAAACGAGGCGGTGAAAGGGATAATCGGTTACAACCGTCGCGAGGAAAAAGGAGTGCAACGCCCCCTCGAAACGCTCAACAAAGGAACAGGTTCCTGTCGCGACATGGCGACGTTGCTGATGGAAAGTTGCCGCGCGCTCGGCGTTGCCGCGCGTTTTAGCAGTGGCTATCTCGATTGCGCGGCGTCATTGGCCGGACGCGCTTCGACTCATGCCTGGGCGGAAGTATATCTCGCGGGGCGCGGTTGGACGGGTTTTGACCCAACGCTCGGTGAACAAACCAGCGACAAGCATATTGCCATCGGCGTCAGCAACCATCCTCGGGGCGTGATGCCGATCTCCGGCCGTTTTTTTGGGACAATTGCCGATTACATCGGCATGAAAGTCACAGTCAAATTCGAGACCGAAAAGCAGTTGGAAGAAAAATTGGTTGAATGAGTTCTCAACCGAAAAAACTTCCGGTCGCACTCACTATTGCCGGCTCCGACAGCGGCGGAGGGGCTGGCATCCAGGCAGATTTGAAAACATTTGCTGCGCTGGGAGTTCACGGCACAAGCGCAATCACCTGCATCACCGCGCAAAACCCGAAACAAGTTTTAGCGATTGAAGCCGTTCGCCCGCGAATGGTGGAACAACAACTCGTCGCCATCTTTGAAAGTTTCAAGCCGCGCGCCGTGAAAACCGGGATGCTTTATTCCGCAGAAATTATTCAAGTCGTCGCAGAATTTTTCCAGGGAAAGCGCATTCCGCTCATAGTCGATCCGGTGATGATTGCCAGCAGCGGCGCGCGCTTGTTGAAAACTTCTGCGTGGCGAGCCTATGAAACCAAACTTCTCCCGCTGGCGACGCTCATCACGCCGAATCTTGATGAAGCGGAAGTATTGACGGGCCAAAAAATTTCAAGTGTCAATGACCTCTGGAGCGCCGCCAAAAAAATCTATTCTCGCTTCAATTGCGCCGCTCTGGTCAAAGGTGGACATCGGCGCGGCGAGGAGGCGGTGGATGTTTTTTTCGACGGAAAAAAAGAAATTATTTTGCGCGCGAAATTTGTAAAAGGCGTTTCCATGCACGGCTCCGGCTGCACTTACTCCGCTGCGATCACCGGCTATTTGGCTCTGGGAAATGATTTACACAGTGCCATCCAGTCGGCAAAACGATTTATCACGCGCGCGTTTCAAGCACAGTTAGAGTAGAGTTTATGAAAATCCTGCGGTATTTCTAAGAAACAAGCTCGCACCGGGATTCACAATGGCTGGTAAGCCTGCAACTGTGTGGCAAATTCAAACCCATGTTGACCAACGAAATTATCACCAATGCGCTCAAGTCGGTTAAATATCCGGGCTATTCCCGCGACATTGTTTCCTTCGGCATCGTCAAAAATATTTTCATCACGGGTAACCACGTCACGGTTTCGGTGCAACTTTCCGCTGCGAACCCGGAACTCGCCGCACAATTAAAACGGGAAGCCGAACTGGTTTTGCAAAATTTGCCCGAAGTCAGAACCGCGCGGGTCGATGTTACCCTGCCGACCGGTCCGCAAGCCACTGCACCAAGTCCCTTTGCCGGGCAAAATCGGGTTCCCGGAATCAAGCGCGTCGTTGCCATCGCCAGTGGAAAAGGCGGCGTTGGTAAATCCACCGTCTCGGTCAATCTCGCGTGCGCCCTGCAAAAACTCGGCGCGAAAATTGGGTTGCTTGATTGCGATATTTACGGGCCCAGCATTCCGTTGATGATGGGCATCAATCAAAAGCCCACTCTCAGCGCCGATGAAAAAATGGTTCCGCCCGAAAATTACGGCGTAAAATTAATGAGCATGGGTTTTTTGATCGAGGGCGATGCGCCGGTCATCTGGCGCGGGCCGATGATCATGAAAACCATCCAGCAATTTATTCATTCCGTGGATTGGGGCGATTTGGATTTTTTGCTGGTCGATTTGCCGCCTGGTACAGGCGACGCGCAACTTTCTCTCTGTCAAACTGTGCCCTTGGATGGCGGCGTCATCGTCACTACTCCGCAAGAAGCCTCGCTGGGCGTCGTGCGCAAAGGTGTGGCGATGTTCGAAAAAGTCAACGTGCCGATTCTCGGGATCGTGGAGAATATGAGCTATTTCACCACGCCGAACGGTGAGCGCGTTGAAATTTTCGGCCACGGCGGCGGTCGCGCCGAGGCCGAACGCAAAGGCGTGAGTTTTCTGGGTGAGATTCCTCTTTTTACAGAAATCCGCATGGGCGGCGATCAGGGTTCACCGGTGGCCGCGAGCGCGCCGGAATCCGCGCCCGGGAAAGCATTTGTGCAAATTGCCAAAAATTTACGGGAAAAACTCGCTTGAGAAGCTGGCGCACGGCACCAATTTTAATTTGCCATGAAAAAAGCAGCGGTGTTACATTCCCAGACGTTGCAGGAACAATTTTATGCCGAACAACACTGACAATTCCAACGGCAATGACCTGGTAAAAAACTCCTCGCTTTATCGCGAGTTTCAGGCGGAACGCGAAGAAATTTTGCGCCACAAATGGATTGAGTCCGAAAAAGCTGGCACCGACATCGGTTTTGAAAAAGCTCTCACCGATTGGATTATCAAACATCGCTCCAAGTGGCGGAAAACGCGGCTGGCCAGCCAGCGATAAATCAACGGGGAAATCCTTTAACGCGATCCAGAGAGTTCGCGAAGGAACCATGAAAATAACTTTTCAATTGTTTGCGGTGATCCGCGACCGCCGCTTTTTAATTGCGCCACGCAAACTTCCCGCCGCCCATGTCTGAACCCGGCGTCATTCTTAATTCTGCGGCGATTCACCGCGCCTTGACCCGCATCGCCCACGAAATCGCCGAGCGCAACGAAAAGAGCAGCGACGTTGTTTTGGTGGGAATTCAGCGCGGCGGCGTTTCGCTGGCCGGACGCCTGGGAAAAATCCTGAGTGAAATCTGGCAGCACACTGTTTCAATTGGGAGCATTGATGTTTCGATGCATCGCGATGATCTGTCGCGGAAGGCCGCTCCCAATGTTTATCCCACCCAAATTCCTTTTGACGTGACGGCCAAGACCGTGGTGCTGGTGGACGACGTTTTGTTTAGCGGTCGAACCATTCGCGCCGCACTTGACGCCCTCAACGATTTTGGGCGACCCCAACAAATTCAGCTCGCGGTTCTAATTGATCGCGGCCATCGCGAATTGCCCATCAAAGCCGACTTCGTTGGTAAAAATATCCCGACGTCACGCGACGAAAAAATTATTTTCCAAATGCAGGAAACCGGCGGCAAAGACGAAGTGACGCTGGAGAAAATCAGACAGAATTAACAAACTTAACAGAATGAAGCCCAACCCTCTCAAATCTAATTTTGTAAATTCTGTTAATTCTGTCTCAAAAAAATGAGTTGGAACCGAAAACATTTGCTCGACATCGAATCGCTCACTGCCGAGGAAATCACGACCGTGCTGGAAACGGCGCGCGCCTTTAAATCGGTGGGCGAACGGGCCATCAAAAAAGTTCCGGCCTTGCGCGGTAAAACCGTCGTCAACCTGTTCATTGAACCTTCCACGCGCACGCGCATCAGTTTTGAACTTGCCGCCCAGCGCCTCACGGCTGACATCATTAATTTCTCCGCCGAAGCGTCATCCTTGAAAAAAGGCGAGACCCTCAAAGACACCGCGAAAAATCTGGAAGCGCTTAACGCCGACATCATCATCATCCGGCACAGCGCCAGCGGTGCGCCGCATTTTTTGGCAAGATTTTTGAACGCCAGTGTGATCAACGCCGGTGATGGTGCGCACGAACATCCCACTCAAGCGTTGCTCGACACTTTTACAATTTTGGAAAAAAAAGGGAAGATCGCCGGGCTGAACGTGACGATTTTAGGGGACATTCTCTACAGCCGTGTGGCCCGCTCGAACATTTGGGCGCTCACTAAACTCGGCGCAAAAGTCACGCTTTGCGGCCCATCGACGCTTGTCCCGAAAATTTTTGAGCAAATGGGTTGTCGCGTCACCCACGACGTGGAGGAAGCGATTGTGGACGCCGACATCATCAATCTTTTGCGCATCCAACACGAACGCCAACGCAAGAGCATGTTTCCCAGCCTCGGCGAATACACGAGCTTGTTCGGTCTGAACAAAGCGCGCCTGGAAAAAACCAAACCCGACGCCCTCATCATGCATCCCGGCCCGATCAACCGTGGCGTGGAGATCGACAGCGACATCGCCGATGGAAATCGCTCCGTGATTTTGGAACAAGTCACCAACGGCCTCGCCGTCCGCATGGCCGTTTTATTTTTAGTCAATGGCGGAAAAGGCCCGCACGAAATTGTGGGTTGAATTCTAGCTAGACAGGCTAGAATCCTGCGGTAATGTGTTCGAGATGAAAGCTACATGGCAACTCCAACACGCTAAAAATCAGTTCAGCACCTTGGTGGATAAAGCGATCAAGGAGGGCGCGCAAACAATTACCCGGCATGGTGAGCCAGCCGTCGTGATCCTGGGGATCAAAGACTACCAAAAGCTCAAACCACAAAAACGGTTCTCCAAGCTTTTTCGAAAATTTCGGGGTCTGGACTTAAAAATTGAGCGCAGCCGGGAGATGGGACGCCGCATCGATCTATGAGTTTTCTACTCGACACCTGCGTTATATCAGAAAGCACCAGGCCCAATCCTTCTGCGAAAGTCCT
>JBDSYB010000057.1:0-16695 GCA_039925885.1 Verrucomicrobiota bacterium | reverse complement strand
CAGCACCACCGCGTCCGCGTCCGGAAATTTTTGCGCTTCGACGCTTTGGATTTCTTTCCAGGCGGCGGGCAAATCCCTGGTGAGCGGGAGCGGAGATTTTAAGTTTGGAACTGAATTGGTTTGCGCTGCAGATTCCGTGGAGATCAACGTCAGCGGCTTTTCCGAGCCTAGCCAAAGCGTTGGTTCTTCAGTGCGGGCGAGATTTCGGTCGCGATACCAACTGGCGACGCCCAAGCCGATCTCGCTGGCGCCTTTCGCAAAATCCAGCGAGGGATCGGCGTTCAGTTTTTTAAGTAAAACAGAAAGGCCGACCGGATCACTGGCGTAAATCGTTTCGTTTTCAGAGGAAATAATCCGTCGTTCCGGCGCGGCGAGTTCCTGGGCGAATTTTCCGCTGCTGCGAAAATATAAAATCCACTCGGAAGGCGCTTTCGTGCTTTCGGCGAGCGCTTTGAAATCCGCTGGAACCAAGCGCGGCCCGCGGACGTGAAAAACCGGAGTGCGACCTTGCAAACCGCCGTGTCCCCACGCCACGACGAATAGTTTGTTCGTCGAAGCAGCGAGCGTTTTGCCCAACGCGAGGAATGCTTCCCGCGTGGCTTTGAGTTTTTTAACCGGTAATTTGACGGGGACATTTTCCAGATCGACATCCGCGAGCACCGTGATGCTGCCCCCAGATTTTTGCGTCGCGAGAAATTCCAGCCACGAATGGAGTTGGTCGCGATATTCCTTTTCCGTCTCCAAATCACCGGCCATTCCCCAAATTAAAATCACGTCGGCGCGCGGTGGAATGAATTGAGCCTTGGCGTTGATGCCGACAAAAAAAAGCAACACCAGTTGAATCAGCGTGGCAGCTTTGGGGAAATATAAATTCATGCGGACGCCCCAAACAGTCAGATGAAAAAAACCGTTTCGCAATTTTTAAAATCGCACGCCGTCCGTAATCTAAATCAATTGGACATGAGGATTCGCTCTGGGACATTCAATGCTTGACGATTTCCGTGACGAACCTGCAAAATCACGCCTGTTTTCACCGTTCATCGAAGACAAGTTGCCCACGTGGCGGAATTGGCAGACGCGCTAGATTCAGGTTCTAGTGAGTAACATCGTACAGGTTCAAGTCCTGTCGTGGGCACCAACTTGTCGTTTCTTTAATTTTTTTTGCCCTGTCTTTTCTTATTGGTAATCTCAGATTTACCTCGGCGACCGCATCGTTACGGATGGCAAAAGGAATTTTCCTCTTTTATCTTCCGCCCGCAGCATGGAAAAAACGAACCACCCGAAAACTGACCCGAGACGCTCGCTCGATTCTCTACTCGAACCACTTTCTGCGTTGCGAGGAATCAAAGCCGACTTCCTCGGGCCAATCGAACTGGAAAGCGCGCGCTACTTTATTCCGCGCTACTCTTTTCGCGACGCCAACTCTTCAGACCCAATTCGAATTGGGATTTTCGGAGCGATCCATGGCGATGAACCGGCTGGCGCGCTGGCGATTGTGCATTTTTTACAAACGTTAGCTGAGAATCCTGCTTTGGCGGAAAATTATGAAATCTACGCCTACCCGGTTTGTAATCCCACAGGCTTTGAGGACAACACGCGTTGCTCACGAAATGGTTCCGACTTGAATCGCGAATTTTGGAAAAACTCTTCCCAACCCGAAGTCCAGATCATCGAAAACGAATTGCGCTCGCTTCATTTTCAAGGACTAATACAACTCCACGCCGATGACACCAGCGATGGAATCTATGGTTTCGTCCGAGGTGCGACGCTCACTGAGAATCTGCTGCGCCCGGCTTTGCGCGAAGCCGGAAAAATTTTGCCTCGCAACAACAATGCGTTAATCGACGGCTTCGCGGCACGGGACGGGATGATTTATGACATTTACGATGGAGTTTTGGCGGCGCCAAGTGGCGTCCAACCCGTTCCCTTTGAAGTTATTTTGGAAACACCGCATTCCGCGCCGATTGATTTACAAGTGAGCGCGCTGAATGCAGCCGTCAAAACGATTCTGGCAGAATATCGCGAGATGATTTCTTTCGCGCAAAATATTTGAAGTGGTTTCCGATGAAAATTTCGTCCGATGCGTGAAGGTCACGCCGTTTGCGTGAGGATCATCACGCAGAAGGGCATTTCGAGCTGGATACGCCTCCATTCCCAGAGGCAAGGGCTGTTTGGCATCATCTGTGCTAAATAAAATTTGAAATGAAGTTGACACTCTAGAAAGCTGGAATAGAGTGCGCCTCCATTTAGCAGAAAAACAAATCAACTCAAACTGTTATGAAAAATATTCGCACAAGAAAATTCACAGCTTTCACGCTCATCGAATTGCTGGTCGTGATCGCCATTATCGCCATTTTGGCCGGGCTGCTCTTGCCTGCTCTAGCCAAAGCTAAACAAAAAGCGCAACGCATCACTTGCGTGAACAATCTGAAACAAGTTGGTCTCTCTTTCCGTATTTGGGCAGGTGACAATGGGGACCGCTACCCCATGCAGGTGCCCAATGCTGAAGGCGGATGTTCGGAATACATGTTACCGGTCGGTACTGCTGGCGTGAACACCTGGCACGTCACGGGTTGTATGCCGAATGAACTCGGCACTCCTAAAGTTATCGTCTGTCCGAGTGATGATCGCACACCGGGCTTAAATATGATTACCAACAACTTGGCTGGATACGGCTACACGAATAACCTCCAGACTTCCTACTTCATTGGTGTTGCTGCGAATGAGAATCTTCCTCAAGCTTTATTGAGCGGTGACCGTAATATTTCCGCAACTTCAGCTACTGACACAACCTTCGGATATTCGACAGCGGTTGGTACAAGCGATCAAAACCTGATGACTAATGCTCCTGTTGGACTTGGTTTCTCGGATAAGATGCATTTGAAGCAAGGCAACGTGGCTCTGGGTGACGGCAGCGTGCAACAGGTCAGTTCAGCGCGTTTTCGCTCGGAAATCATGAAGAATGTGGATGGCGGCCAACAAGGAGCAAGCGGCGCGGCAGCTAATACAATTCGCGTTCTATTCCCAGGGATATAAACCCGATCTTTATTTCACAAGGCACCCCTCGCGGGTGCCTTTTTTATTCTACTGATTCCACCGTCTTCTCAATAATTTCTTTCAGCGATGTTAAAGGACGGAACCCCGTTCGTGTTGCGAGCTTTTCCACAACGGGCTTGCGGCGCAACATATCTTCAAACCCGGCCGCATACGCGTTTTCGTAATCCACAAATTCCACCGTTGATGAAGACTTGACCGCCTTCAAAACCAGTCGCGCCAGTTCGCCAATGCTGATTTCCTCCGTGCCGCCAACGTTGAAAATTTCTCCACGCGCTTCCCGGCAAGCCTGCAATCGCACCAACGCTTCCACCGTGTCCTGCACAAAGCAGAAACAGCGCGTTTGTTTTCCGTCACCGAAAACTTTCAGCGGCTCGCCGCGTTTCGCCGCCGCAATGAAGCGCGGCAAAACCATTCCGTAACTTCCGCTTTGGCGCGGGCCAACCGTGTTAAAAAGTCGGGCGATAATCACCGGTAGATTTTTTTCTTTCGCGTAAGCCAGCGCGAGAAATTCGTCCATCAACTTCGAGCAGGCATAACTCCAGCGGCTCAAATGCGGCGGGCCAATGAGAAGATCGTCGTCCTCGGAAAAAGCGGGCTTCGCGCTCTTGCCATAAACTTCCGAAGTCGAAGTCAGCAAAAGAGGAACATGAAATTCACTGGCCGCGTCCAGAATCGTTTCGGTCTCCCGCAAATTAGTTTTGATCGTTTCGATCCCGGATTTAAGAACCAGTTCCACGCCCACGGCGGCGGCCAGATGATAGATGGATTCCGCGGAACCCACCACTTCACGGAGTTCTTTGCAGTCAGAAACCTTACTTTGGAATACTTTTAAGCGCGGGTCGTTTCTCACCGCCGCCAGATTTTCCAGGCTGCCTGTGGAACAATCATCAATTACGACCACGCTTTTTCCGCCGGCCAAAAGTCGCTCAACTAAATGCGAACCAATAAAACCCGCGCCGCCCGTGACTAAAATGTGATCTGGCATCCGTCTATTTTGCGCGGGCGGCGCGCGGGTCGCTACAAAAAAATGGTAGCGCTGGACGCGCTGCGACGAGTTCTACCCTTCAGCTCTCCAAAATGGCCATGGCGGAGGCGTGTTGTTCGGTGTGGCTGAGGGTCAAATGGACGATTCGCCCGCCCCGTTCGCGCAATAACTTTTGCCCCGCCTCGTGCAAAATGACGAATGGCTCGCCACTCTCCTTCCGGCCGACCTCAATGTCCTGCCAGCCGAGTTGCGCGCCGATGCCGGTGCCGAACGCTTTAGAAATCGCTTCTTTGGCGGAAAACCGCGCGGCGAGAAACGGCGCGGGTCGCTTGTGGGAAAGGCAATAGGCAATCTCTGCCGGGCGCAAAATACGATGGAGAAACCGTTCGCCAAATTTTTGGAACGACGCTTCGATGCGACTCACTTCGATAATGTCAATGCCAGTGCCGAGAATCATTTCGCCACATAATCCGAAGTTCCTCCGGCACAAACAATCGCGAACTTTTCTTCTTATGTTTTTTAATTTTTTCCGCTCTTGCCCGCCAAAAAGTCATATCGTAATTTATCCGCATGAGCACGGTTCAGGAAATCGAGTCGGCCATTGAGCAATTGCCGTCCACCGAAAAATGGCAGTTGATCCATCGGCTGCACGACGTTCTCTGGAAGGAATGGGACAAACAGATCGAATCGGATGACGCCGCTGGGCGTTTGGATCACCTCATTCAAGAAGTCGAAGCAGACATCGCCGTCGGCAGGGTCAAGTCTTTGGATGAAATCATCGACCACTCCTAGATTCTGGAAGGCGTATTCGGATCTGCCGTCGGAAATCAAATTGATCGCCCGCAAACAATACCGCCTTTGGACAGCCAATCCGCGTCACCCGTCGCTACAATTCAAGAAGGTTGGCCCATTTTGGTCGGCGAGAATCACCGAAAACTATCGATCACTCGCGCTGTTGCGAAGTGAAATTTATCATTGGTTTTGGATTGGCACGCACGCGGAATACGAACGCATCTTGAAAGGGCGATAGTCGCAGCGAAGAAATCTATTCTGGATAATTTTCCATCAGCGTGAGCATTTCCTTCACGGCCTTGTCCATGCCCACGAACACCGCGCGGCTCACGATGCTGTGACCAATATTCAATTCAACGAGATGCGGCACGAGATGGAGCACACTTAAATTCTCGTAGTTCAAGCCGTGCCCGGCGTTGACTCGCAGCCCCAGTTCATTTGCTTTTTTCGCTGCGGCCACGAGTCGCTGCAATTCGTTATTTCGCTCGCGTTTGCGATCAAAATTTTCCGCAAACGCGCCCGTGTGCAGTTCGATAAATTGCGTTCCGACACGCGACGCCGCTTCAACCTGCGCAAGGTCGGGCGCAATAAATAAACTGACCTCAATTCCCGCGTCGTTCATTTTTTGGCGTGTTTCCCTCAACGCTTCTTCATGCAAGACGGCATCGAGGCCGCCTTCGGTCGTCACTTCCGTGCGGCGTTCGGGAACGAGGCACACAATTTCCGGTTTCACTTTGAGCGCGATGCCCACGATCTCGGGAACATTCGCCATTTCAAAATTCAAGCGCGTTTTCACCGCATCGCGGAGCTTGAAAATATCGCGATCTTGAATGTGGCGGCGGTCTTCGCGCAAATGGGCTGTGATGCCGTGCGCGCCGGCTGCTTCACAAATTCTGGCCGCTTCTGACGGATCGGGTTCCCCACACTGCAACCCGCGATAACGCGCCTCGCGCAGCGTGGCGACATGATCAATGTTGACGCCAAGTTTCAACATCGCGCTTAGGGTTTTCTTTTTGGTTTGGCAGAAGCGCCCGATGAGACGGAAGGACTTCTCACTGTGGCGAACGGATTGATCATCGGAAAATCGGGATGTGCCAGCCAGTGCGAAAGAAAAATCAGTTCCACGCTGTTCAGCCCGAGATGAGACTTCCTGACCATGTTCAATTCGTTGGGCGCTTTGAAAGATACTTCCGTAATCGTATTCCCCAACAGCGGCGCGATTGCGGTCAGCCACTTGCGTTCGGGGACTCGCGCTGGAGCCAAAGTTTTTGTCGGCGAATCTTTTGGAATAGCCACCAACTCCTTTGGAAAAAATGGGAAGATCTGGCTGAGAACCTGCCATTGGGAAAGGCGCACTTCCGTAATTTCCCAGTCGTAAAAAACAATCTCGTTCCGGCTGGAAACTTGTTGGAACAATTCTTTGGGCGGTTGGTTGGTGCCGGGCACGAGCGGAAAAATTCCGCCGAGCAGGAGGTTGCGATTGGTTGCGTCAGGGCCGATATGCGGAGCGACGAATGGCGGAAGTTCTTTCCAAACCAAATCGATTTTATTAGTAGAAATTTCGAGGCGTCCGCCCTCGCGTTTTTTGAGAGTCTCATTGAAAGCCGTCATCATTTGCGGCCCTAAAATTTTTACGGTATTTGTGGGATCGTTCACCGGCATTGCCACATACGATTGAAAAGGCATTTGCGAGAGCGCCCAGAAAAACACCTGCTGGCTGAGCGGATTGAATTTCATCTGCTGGAAAGCGAGCGAAGATTTCAGGAATGGAGCAATATTCCGCGCCGCTGTAAAACTAATTAACGGATCGCGAATTACGTTGGTCGGTATTTTCCACGGAGCAGGCTTCCAATCAATTTTCTCGGCATAAATCATCCGCACTGTCGTCCGTAAATCTTCTCCGCCTCGCCCTTGAATTTTAATTTCCATCCGCGCTGGTTTCAACGGCGAAACACTATGCGGCCATAACATCTCAAGTTGCGTCCAGTTGATATCCGCCTCCAACCAGCTTTTCGACGTGCCCGCAGGATGACCGCTCGTGACGCGCTTCATAAATCCCGCCTGCGACTCCGCTTGATCGCCGCCTGCAAAAACAAATGTCCAATTTCCTTCGCGATAAAATCGCAGCATCCGTCCGCCGTTGAGATTCGCCTGCCAGCCGCTAGTCTGTCCCGATTTCACAGCCGCAGGCTTGACCGCTTTTGTGACCGATAACAAATTTGTTTCCCAAATTCGGGAATGGGCTGCGTCGACCCGCGCTGCTATAAAAAACGCAGCGTTCGTTTTCCCATGAATTTCTGCGGCGGACTCGACCGTGAGCAAATCGTTAAAGATCGGAACCAGCAACCCGGCGACGTTCGTATTCGCCGCGTCACCACCCAATATTTTAACCGACGCACGCGCCAGTTTTCTCACCACATCCTCACGCAACGCAATCGTCGCGGGCAAAGCGGAAATTCGTTTGAGCCGTGCGGCATTCGGGTCGCCAGCCAACGAAGCCGTCCCCACAAAATGATAGCTGGCCAACAAGTCGTCGGAAGTCGCTGCGGAAAGTTTTGCCAGACCCAAAATGCCCAGAAGGAAACCGATAAATATCACCTTGTTCATGCGTTGCTTTGATTGCCAGACTCCATTCTCTTTAGCAAATCGTAACTTTCCATCCTAACGCATAGTGCCGAATCTTTCCCAAATATTCGTTGGCAATCGCAAAACGTCCCTGCTTTCATCCGCGCGTGTCACTCGCGCGGTTTTTCAAATACTGGTTACCGGTTTTCCTTTGGATGATTTTAATTTTTGGCGGCTCAACTCAATTGGGCGCGCCGCGGAATACTTCCCGGTTCATCGGCCCGTTCCTCCGCTGGCTGGTGCCCAACATCTCCGACCAAACCATTGATTCGGTCCAATTTTGCATTCGCAAAACCAGTCACGTCACCGAATATGCCATTCTCAGTCTTTTACTTTGGCGAGCGCGACGAAAAGCCTTTTCGCCCGAGGCCCGCCGCTGGAACTCGCGCGATGCGGGCTTCGCCATTCTTTTCTCAGCCATTTACGCCGCCACCGACGAGTTCCATCAACTTTTTGTGGCCACACGGCAAAGCTCCATTTGGGACGTTTTAATCGACACTTCGGGAGCCGTTTTGGGAATGTTGCTCCTTTGGAAAATTGGCCGCTGGCTTAAACACTGGTGAAACGCCCGCTCGTCATCGTGGCCTCGCTTTATGCCGCTGGCTTGTTGTTGGGCGACAATTTCCATCCACCGTTAATCTGGCTGTTCGTCGTGGCGTTTGCGCTCTTGCTCGCAGCGTTTTTTTCCAGCCGCAATTTTTTGCTGGGGCCTCTTCTGGTTTTGGCGGGATGGATCAATCTGGCAACGCACACGGAAAATCTTTCGCCCCACGATTTACGAAATCAAATTGGAGATCGCGTCGCTGATGTGATCCTGCGCGGCACCCTTCGCGAAACACCCACTTTTCGCGTTTTTGAATTTAAGGATGAGGAATCCTGGCGAACACTCGCGCGAATCAACGTCACCGAAATTTTTGACGGCGCTCAATGGCGTCCGGCGCTCGGTCAAGTGATGGTCAGCACCGCTGGCTTGCTCGACCCAATTTATTGCGCCGGGCAACAAATTGAAGTCTCTGGAATTGTGCAACCACCGCGCCTTCCCTTGGCGGAAGGGCTTTTCGATTATCGAACTTATCTTCAACGGCAGGGAATTTATTATCAACTTTCGCCGACTTCAACCAACGACTGGAAAACGATTGGAATCATCGCGGCGCGTCCCTTGGCGGACGCCTTTTTTTTATGGGCGCAAAAAGTTTTGCAACGCGGATTGCCCTTTGAAGATGAGCCGCTGCAACTGGTCTGGGCGATGACGCTCGGTTGGAAAACGGCGCTGACCGATGAAGTGAGCGAACCCTTCATGCGCACCGGCACGATGCACATTTTTGCCATCAGCGGACTTCACATCGCGCTCATCGCCGGAATTTTCGTGGCGCTGCTGCGTGTGCTGCAAGTGCCGCGCGGTTTCTGCGGTCTGATTGTCATTCCTTTAATTTGGTTTTATACAATGGCCACCGGCTGGCAACCCTCGGCGATCCGCTCCACGATCATGATGACGATCGTCGTCGCGGGCTGGTCGCTCAAACGCCCCACCGATTTGATCAACTCGCTCTCCGCCGCCGCCTTCATAATTCTAATTTTGGATCCGCAACAACTTTTTGGAGCGAGCTTCCAACTTTCATTTTTTGTCGTGCTGAGTATGGCGTTGCTCCATTCGGCCTTGAACAAATTACGCGTCAAGTCGCTCGGCCCTGATCCACTGCTCCCAACCCAACTTCGTCCGGCCTGGCGCAAGCGATTGGATTCCCCTCTGGAATATGTGACCGCCGCGTTTGCGACTTCCCTCGCGGCATTTCTTGGATCGTTGCCACTCGTCGCCTATTACTTTCATCTCGTCGCGCCTGTCAGTCTTCTCGCCAATTTCGTCATCGTGCCGCTCAGCAGTTTTGCGCTGATGGCAAATCTCGGCAGTTTGGTTTTCGGAAACTGGTTTCCCGCCGCTACAGAACTTTTTAATCACACCGGCTGGTTTTTGATGAAGCTCATGGTGGATGCCAGCCATTGGTTCGCGTCCTGGCGCGGCGGATATTTTTACGTCCCATCGCCATCTATCCTCACCTGTGTCATTTATTATTCGCTGCTCTTCACCGTTTTAAATGGCTGGCTCGTGGCACCAAGGAAACGCGTCTTCACCATCGCGCTCTTGATCGGGGCATTGCTCCTCTGTTTTCGGAATTGGCGCGTCGCAGCCCAAACCGTGAAAATCACAATTCTCCCTCTCAGCGGAGGCGAGTCAGTCTTTGTGGATTTCCCGGGTCGCGCTCACGATTTGCTCGTCGATTGTGGGAATCAACATGCCGTGCAATTTATTTCCGAACCATTCCTGCGCGCTCAAGGGGTCAATCGCATTACCAGCGTGGTCCTGACTCACGGCGACTCGCGAAACATTGGTGGATTTTCTGAAATCGAAAATCGTTTCGCGAGCAAAACAATTTTTACCAGCACTCTCTCTATGAAATCTGCGGCTTATCGCGACATCATTTCGGAGCTAAAGACAAAACCCGGTCGCTGGAAAACGCTGGCCTCAGGCGATCGACTCAATGCCTGGACTGTTCTGCATCCCCAAAATTCAGACCAGTTCTCCCAAGCGGACGATAAGGCCGTTGTTCTTCATGGAAAGGTTTTTGGCAAAACCGTTCTCCTCCTTTCCGACCTCGGACGTCCCGGCCAAAACGTTTTGATGGAACGGCACGGTGACTTGCGCGCCGACATTGTGGTCGCAGGGATTCCCGCCCAAGGCGAACCTCTTTGCGATGCACTGCTGGAAAAAATTCAACCGAGTCTCATCATCATCACGGATTGCGAATCCCCCGCGACCGGGCGCGCGTCCGCCAAACTGCGCGACCGATTGCAAAAACAACAAGCCCGGGTCGTCTATTGCCGCAACTCCGGCGCGATCACCCTGACGTTGGCTCCAAAAAAATTCGAGATCGACACCGCCGCCAAGAAGTAATTTGACGGAAAATAATATGTTGACATAGCAACAATCTATTCCTAAACATTGTCGCATGAGCCAGACAAACCCGCGCTATCAGGCGTTGCTCCAACTATTGCGCACGGCGGAAACCTTGTGGAACGCCAGTCGCGTTTTCTTCGAGCGCTGGAATCTTAGCCCCAGTCAGTTCAATATTTTAAATTTGCTCTACATCCAACCCGAAGGCTGCACCCAAATCGAACTCAGCCGCCTCTTGATCATGCACCGCTCCAACATCACCGGCCTCGTGGATCGGCTCGAAAAACGCGGCCTGCTCCAGCGCAAAGACAGCTCGACCGACCGCCGCGCCTACAAAGTTATGCTGACGGCGAGCGGACAAAAACTGATTGATAAAATTCTGCCCGTTTATTACGCATCGGCAGAAAAAATCTGGGGGAATTTTCCCGCTACACGAACCAAACAACTGGTCGGCGATCTGGAAAAATTAAGCGTGAACATCGAAATGTTTTCGCAAACTCACTTGAAAGAAAAGCCGTGAAAACCAATCGCAATTATTTCCTGCTCCTCGCCAGCCAGTTTCTCAGCGCGTTCGGCGTGCAAGCCGCGCTTTTCGTCATCCTCGGCCAACTTACTTTTAAGCATAACGCGGGACTGATCACCTCCAAACAACTCAACATCGCCAATGCGCTTTACGCCTGTCTTTTATATTTATCGTATGTGGGATTTGCGCCGCTCGCCGGTTTTTTAAATGATCGTTTTTCAAAAACCCGCTGGTTGCTCGGTGGAAATTTAATTTCGCTCATCGGCGTTGGAATCCTCGCGCTCAGTTTATTGGGCCAACCGTTCTGGCAAGTCATCGGCTATTTCGTCGTCGGACTTGGAGCGTGCATTTTTTCACCGGCAAAATATGGAATTCTCCCCGAGATCCTGCCAACCGAACGTTTGGTTAAGGCGAATGGCACCATCGAAATGCTCACGCTCGTCGCTATCCTCAGCGGTATAATTGGCGGCGCCAGAATGGTTGAAAATCTTTCGGTTGCGGCCTGCTACGGCTTACTCGCCCTCGTGTTCGCCCTCGGTCTCACGTTGAATTTTTTCATGGATAAAACGCCGTTTAAACCGGACGTCCAACTTCGCGCCAGCACGCGCGAATTTTTTCAACACTTCAAAAACTTAATGAGCAAAGGTCGCTTTACCAAAATGCTTTTTGGCACCGCAATTTTTTGGGGATGCGGGGCAACTTTAAAAACCAATTTCCAGGCCTGGGGGCTTTCAACTCTCGGTATGACCAGCAACGTCGATATTTCACTCCTGAATCTTTGGCTGATGATCGGCATTGTAATTGGAAGTATTTTAGCCGGACAACTTCATCGCGTGGGCGATCTGCGTTGGACACAACGTTACGGCTGGGGACTTGCCTCGCTGATTTTGTTGGTTGGATTAGTTGGCCGTCAAACCCATCACACGCTGATTGTCTCGGTATTGATACTTGCCGGGGCGTGCGGTGGTTTGTTTTTGATCCCGCTCAATGCTGCGCTGCAAGCCGAGACCGACCAAACAAAACTCGGCAAAACTATCGCGGTGCAAAATTTTATTAACAACATCGCGATGCTTTTCGGTGGCGGTTTTATTTATCTGGCGACGAAGTCCAACTCGACGCCTTCACGGAATTTTTTAATTTTGGGCGTGCTGGTCGCCGCGCTGATTTGCCTGCTGAGGATTCCTCCTCTTCCACAAACTCAAGTGAAAGGTGAATTATGAATCCATCAAACTCTTGCGAAGAATTGAATTGGAAACAAACGATTCTCTATTCTTTCGGTGCAATCAGTTCGTTTCATCTGGCCTACACTTTCTCGCAATGCAGTTTTCTGATCGCCGTATTTCTTTTCTGCCTGTTCCGGCTCGCGAATTTAAACACATCGCGAAAAGCTTTTTACATCGGGTCTGCAATCGGCATGGCGATCTACGCGCCGCAGCTTGGATTTTTCTGGAATATTTTTAAAGGAGCAGCGATTGCGCTCTGGGCCATAATCGCATTCTGGCTTGGTCTGTTTCTCTTGCTTTCGCAGGCCACTCGGAAACGGTTCGGCGCAAAAAAATTCGCGCTCATCGTCCCATTTCTTTGGCTTGGCTTGGAATATTTCCGCAGCGAACTTTATTATCTCCGATTCTCTTGGATGAATGTCGGTTATGCTTTCTCCGCGTCGCCAAAAATGATTCAGTTTTCCTGCTTGGGAATTTATGGAATTGGTTTTCTCCTGATGGGCATCATCGCTGCGCTGTCACTTTTTCGCCGAAAACTTTCCTGCGCTCTGACGACTGTTTTCATCGCAGTCCTCGGAATAGTTTTGAATCTTCCATCACTGAATTTAAATTCTACTCCGCCAACTCGCGCTGTCGCCGTCGCTGGAGTTCAGATGGAGTTTCCTCCCGAAGCCGGTGTGACTTTCGTGCTGGATCGGCTCATTAAAAAATTTCCCAAAACTGAATTAGTCGTGTTGAGCGAATACACCTTCGATGGACCGATCCCTGAAAAGGTAAAAGCATGGTGCCGGAAAAATCAGAAATATCTGATCGCGGGCGGCAAGCAGCTTTTGCCTCAAGACAAATATTACAACACCGCTTTCGTCATCGATCCAAATGGTGAAATTATTTTTCGCCAGGTCAAAAGTGTTCCCATTCAATTTTTCAAAGACGGCTTGCCCGCACCGGAACAAAAACTTTGGGACTCGCCGTGGGGAAAAATTGGTATCTGCATTTGTTACGATTTGAGTTATCGCCGCGTTGTCGATGAACTCGTTCGACAAGGCGCGCAGGCCATTATTGTTCCGACGATGGATGTGGTCGACTGGGGAAAGCATCAACACGAATTGCACGCTCGTGTGGCTCCAACCCGCGCTGCGGAATATGGCGTGCCCATATTTCGCGTTTGCAGTTCGGGAATTTCTCAATTGATCAATGCCCAAGGCGAAGTGGAAGCTTCTGCACTATTTCCCGGCGATGAAGCGATGTTGGATGGCACAATGCGGTTGAGCGGCAGAGGAAACTTGCCGCTCGATTATTGGCTTGCGCCGTTCGCTTCTATTTTCACGGGCATTCTTGCGCTTTGGCTCGGTCTCGCTTCGTTCAAGAAAAAGAACAAACCACTTCATGAAAACATTCCTGCGATTCCTGCTTAAAATTTTGTTTCGCTTCCGCGCTTTCAACGAAGAAGCGTTGCGTGCGCCGGGGCCGATGTTGCTCACGCCCAATCACGTCTCGTGGTTCGATTGGTTGTTCCTCGCCGTTTGTCTCGACGATAACTGGCGTTTTGTCACTTCGAGCCACACGGCGCAAACGAGCTGGTTGCATCGCAAGCTGATGATTAATCGCCACACATTTCCCGTGGAAACCGATTCGCCTTACGCGGTCAAACGCATGGCGGAATATTTGCAAGGCGGCGGCAAGCTCGTGCTGTTTCCCGAAGGACGGCTTTCGCAAACCGGCAGCTTGATGAAGCTCTTCGATGGAACCGGTTTTCTCCTCTACAAAACGGATGCGAAAGTTGTCACCTGTTTTTTGCGAGCCGCGCATCGCCTGCCGCTCTCGCCGCAGCCCGGTTGGAAAAAACTTTTCCCAAAAATTTCCGCACACTTCAGCGACGCGCTCACTCCCCCCAAACCGCAAAACGTCAGCACAACCCAAGCGCGGCAAAAGCTGACGAACTGGCTGCGCGATAAATTGGTCGAGCAACAATTTTGGACCGAAATGGAGCACGGCCCGAAAACGGTGCTCGCAGCGATTGGCGAAGTCGCGGGATTGCGACCCAAACAGATCATTCTCGAAGATGTCACGCGCCAGAAACTCAGTTACCGGAAATTAATGGTCGGCGTGGATTTGTTTGCGCGGCAATGGCGGCAAATTCTGGGAACGGAAAAACGAATTGGCGTTTTGCTTCCCAATGTCAACACGATGCCCGTCACGCTTCTGAGTTTGTGGGCGGCGGAAAAAGTTCCTTCCATTTTGAATTATTCGACCGGCCCGGCAACCATGTTGAGTTGCGTGCAACTGGCCGGATTAAAACAGATTATCACGTCGCGAACTTTTTTGGAGAAAGCAAAGTTGAACATTCAACCGCTCGCCGAAGCGGGAATTGAATTCATTTATCTGGAAGAAATCCGCACGAAGATTTCCAAAGCCGCAAAGTTCTCGGCTCTTTTGCGCGCGACGCTTTCGCCCCAAATCCAGAATCAAAATTTAGAACCGGACGAGACGGCCGTCGTTCTTTTTACGAGCGGCTCGGAAGGAATTCCCAAAGGCGTCGAACTCACGCACAGAAATTTGCTGTCCAATCTTCGACAAATGCTGGCCGTGACCGACCTCGTGGACAGCGACCGATTTTTTAATGCGCTTCCCCTCTTCCACAGTTTTGGTCTCACCGTCGGCACGTTGCTCCCATTGGTGCGCGGGCTTTACGTTTTTGTTTATCCATCGCCGCTCCATTATCGCGTCGTGCCGACTGCTTTCTACGACCTGAATTGCACGGTGATGTTCGGCACGAATACTTTTTTAAACGGTTACGCCCGCAAAGCTCACGCCTACGATTTTCGTTCGTTGCGATATTTATTTGCCGCTGCGGAAAAATTGCAGGAAGCCACCGCGAACGCCTGGGCGCGGCGATTCGGCGTGCGCATTCTGGAAGGTTACGGCGCGACCGAATGCAGCCCAGCCATCACCGTCAACACGTTGCTCACGCCATCGCACGGGTCGGCGGGAAGATTTTTGCCCGGCATCGAATATAGATTGGAACAGGTCGAAGGCGTGGAAATCGGCGGACGACTTTTCGTGAAAGGCCCGAACGTGATGCGCGGTTATTTGAATGCCGATGCGAACGAAAAATTTCAAGCGCTCGGCGGCTGGTATGACACGGGCGACATCGTGAGCGTTGATGAAAATGGTTTCGTCCAAATTCTGGGGCGGCTAAAACGTTTTGCCAAAGTGAGTGGCGAAATGGTCAGCCTCACCGCCGTTGAAGACGCGTTGGCGGGAGCTTTTCCACAGTATGGATTGCGCTGTCAAGTCGCGGTGGTTTCGCGCCACGACGAAGAAAAGGGCGAAGCGTTAATAGCCGTGACCAATGAAGCGAAGTTGCAACTCGAAGAAATTCGCGCCGCTGTGAAAGCGAAAGGGCTGACGAATCTTTGCGTGCCGCGCGAAATCAAAGTTGTTCGAGATATTCCGAAACTCGGCACAGGAAAAATTAATCATCGCGAGTTGCAGAAATTAATGGGTTGAACGCTCGGCCTCACCCCGGCCCTCTCCTCCGAGGAGAGGGAGAATTATATTCCGGTTTCGTGAGAAAACAGGCCGCTGGTTTTATTGATCGGCCTTTGAAAATTAGGAACGGCTGAAACGATGTTCCCTCTCCTGGGGGAGAGGGTTAGGGTGAGGGCGAACTGCTTCCGATGACCCAACAACTCCAAATTAGAATCCAAAACGGTGACGGGCCGACACTGATTTATCTGCCCGGAACGCATGGCGACTGGACTTTAAATACCGGCTTTCGCCGCGAGATCAATGGGCGCGCGCGTTTTGTGGAATTTACTTTTCCGCGAACGTTGCATTGGTCGCTGTCCGATCACGCCAACGCGATTGAACAAAAATTGTTGGAGAACAAAATTGAGCGAGGGTGGATTTTGGCGGAATCGTTTTCATCGCAGATCGTGTGGGCGTGGATTGCGCAAAACTCAAAAGCATTTCAGATCGAGGGAATTATTCTGGCGGGCGGATTTGTGCGGCATCCGATTATTCCTGCCGTGTATTTGGCGAAATTCTTGACGCGCCGTCTGCCGATTTCGTTCGTGAAAATAATTCTCCGGCTCTACACGATTTATGCGCGGGCACGGGAAGGTGATTCAGCGGAAGTTCGCGAAGCACTGCAGGAATTTGTGAGTCGTCGCACCCGGGAAGATTTGCTCGCGGCAGCGCACCGGCTTGATTTGATTATTCAAAATGATCCCGGCGTGATTGCTCGATTTAATGCAGTTCCCGTTTTCTATCTGACCGGTTTTATTGATCCGATTGTGCCTTGGCCGCTGGTTGAGCCGTGGCTCAGGAAAAACTGTGCAGGCTATCGCGATTGGAAGGTTGTTTTCACAGCGGATCATCACGTTTTGGGTAATGCAAAGAAATCTGCCGGTATAGTCTTAAGCTGGATTAGCGCATCCGCCCCGCAACGCAAAAAATGGGGCGAGAATTAAAATTCAACATTGCCCAACCAAATTCCTTTGATACAATCCTCTCATCTCTCGAATATTTATGAAAA
>JBDSYB010000056.1:0-3766 GCA_039925885.1 Verrucomicrobiota bacterium | reverse complement strand
GAAAAATCCGCTTCCGCTCGCGAAAATTTTATTTTGCGCGGCCCGTTCGTGCTGCCGTTCTCAACAATTTCCATTTTGATTTCGCTCAAAACGAAATTCCCATGATCGGTGCGACCCGGCCCGCCTTTGCCGACGGTCTCGTCTGGAATAGCTTCCAATTGCAGATGCGTGATGCGCCGCGACAACGTATCAAACTTGACGGTGTAGGTTTCTTTTTCCGGATTTTTTCCACTGACGCGGAAAGAGCCATCCACCAGTAATTCGCCTTCAGCCCCGTTTTTTGAACTGAACTCCGCCGACCCAGGCGTGAACCATTCAATGTTTTGTTCCGCCGGAAATTTTTCCATTAAACCGTTTTCCAGGTTTGTGATTTTTTGTTCAATCTCCTTTCGCTTGGAGACGAGGTCTGGGTTCGGCATTTCGTATTTCGGTTCATCGGCATTATTCATCAAAGCCATGAAGCTGTAATATTCCCCGTGCTTGATCGGATCGTATTTGTGCGTGTGACATTGCGCGCAAGCCATCGTGAGACCGAGCCACGTCGTCGCGGTGACATGCACGCGATCCACCATTGAATAAAAACGATATTCGAGCGGATCAATTCCACCCTCTTCGTTGAGCATCGTGTTGCGATGAAATCCAGTGGCGACGATTTGAGCAGGTGTGGCATTCGGCAGCAAATCTCCCGCGATTTGTTCGATGGTAAATTCATTAAACGGCATGTCTTTGTTGATCGCATTGATAACCCAATCGCGATACGGCCAGACATTGCGCCGACGATCTTTTTCGTAACCGTTTGTGTCGGCATAGCGAGCTAAATCAAGCCAGCGTCTGCCCCAACGTTCTCCGTAATGAACCGATCCGAGCAAGTGGTCCACCAGCTTTTCATAAGCGTTCGGCGAAGTGTCTTTCACGAACGCATCGGCCTCGGTTGGCGTCGGAGGCAGGCCGATCAAATCCAGATAAAGGCGGCGCACCAAAGTGTAACGATCTGCGGGTGGAGAGGATTTCAATCCTTCCTTTTCCAACCGGGCGAGAACAAATGTATCGATCTCATTTTTCGGCCAGTCTGTGTGTTTTACATTCGGCAAGGCTGGGCGCGATGGCGGAACAAACGCCCAGTGCTCCTGATATTTTGCGCCGCCCGCAATCCATTTCTGCAAAAGTTCTTTTTGTTCAGGCGTGAGAATTTTCTGCGTGGAGGCGGGCGGCATAACCTCATCGGGATCTTTGTTCATGATGCGAGCGAGCAATTCGCTTTCATTTGGCTTGCCGGGAACAATGGCGTGCTTCCCGGATTTAGCAGGCTGCAAAGCTGTATCACCCCGATCCAACCGAAGATTGCTTTTGCGCGCCGCGTCATCCGGTCCGTGACACTTAAAACAGTTATCAGAAAGAATAGGACGAATTTGCGTGCTGAAATCATTCTCCTTCGATTGACAAAATGCGGAGTTCACTCCCCAGAAAGCCATCGCTGTTGCCACCAATAAAAAATGGGTCGTTAAATACTTCATCGTAAGACAAACCATTATCTCACATTTTTGACGATAATTCCATGCCAAACTGTAATTGTCTGCGCCCCGCTTTTACTCTTACGGGTCGTCGGTGAAGTATCCATTACTCACGGGATGCGCATCTTCCTGCCACCAACGTTTGACCACCCACGATTCCACTTGTGCCTGCACTCCGTCAGGAAGATAGGACTGAATCGCTATCTTCAATGGTTGACCAGCCCATTTCTTGTCGAGCCGAAGTTTGTAGGTAATCCACGAATTCCCTTCGATGCCTTGCGTGTTGCCCCATTGGCGGCTGTCGGGGACAGGAATCAATTGCACGTTTTGATTATTGACCCGGACGAGAGCTTGCACGAGTTGCACGACGGTTGGTTTGTATTTCCATTCTGCGCCGCCTTGGCGAAGGCGAATGACCACGGCGAGAATGGGTTGATCGCCTTCGAGCGAAGGCAACATGGTTTCAAATGTAGAAATCTTTTTCTTGAAACCTTGTCCCTCAAACTTCGCGGCGTCGGCGAAGCGAATAATGTTCATCTTCGGATCGAAAGAATTTGTCTTCAGTGTCAGCGATTGGCCAAGGGCTGTCGCCTGTTGTTTTGAAATAGAACGAACGGGAAATTTCCCGACTCCTTTTTCATCAGGATTTATTTCCAACATCAAAAACTCAAACGGGCGTAGCGAAATTTCGAGCGCGTCACCAACTCGGTAGTCCTCTCCATCCGGTCGCAACAACCGCGATTCTTCCGGGAAATGAGAGACGATGCGGAGCTTGGTTCCAGCTTTTGCGGTGAGACCTGCGCTGGAGTCCAAACGCAATTCCGCGCGACGCGCCGCGAAATGATCATTGTTCAAAAACAAAAGTCCGTGCGCGTTCTCACCATAACCGTAACCATAGACTTCATTTCGGAATGGATCGCCCAAAAGATTTTTTCGATGGAGAAAAAGCTTCTCGTTTTTCTTTGCCAACGCGGTGATTCGCGCCAGAAATTTCACATCGTCATCGCTGAAGAGATAAAGGTTGCCCCAAAGATTCGGGACGAAAAGATTTCCGCGCGCCAGATCCATGACCATCCCTTCCCGCCAACGTTGTTTGCCCATGAAATTTCCCCAGCGCGTGTCGGCGATCCAGACGCCAAGACTATCCTTGCCCATCGGCGGAATATTTTTGGCGTATTGCGCATTTTGATCCTGCGCGAGGTTGACCGAGTCGCGAAAATAAAGCGTGGGAGTGGAACTGGTCGCGGAACCTTCCATCAATAAACCCGATTCAAAAAGCAGGTCGCCGTGCAAAAGCCAGAACGGCGATTTCAATCCCCAATACCACATGATGAAAACGTCCGGCGCGACAGTGCGGGCGGCGGCGGCGATGTCGATCAGATTTTCCATTCTGATCTCGACAGAATATTTGCCGGGCAAATGGCCGTGGTCGGTCGCATTGCAGATGTAATCGCCACCATCCATCTTGAAGAGGCGCACATTGTTTTCCTTGGCGTGATGGATAAACGCATTTTTCAGAAGTTGATGGTAGGGTTCATAGCCGGTGCAAAAACTTATTCCTCCCCGACCCAGCGGCGAACCTTCCCGCCATTCCTGTCCGGGCGAAACTCCATTCGCAAATGCGGGTGGATAATCCCACGCCGACTGCGTGCCCCAACTGGTTCCAAACCACAAACCAAACTTCATGTTCAAAGCCTTTACGCGTTCGACGATTTTTCCCGGCCCGTTTGGATAACAGGTCGGACGAAATTTTGTCAGGTCGGACGCGGGATCAACCCAGCCCAGGTCAAGCGTGAAGTAGTCAAAGTGCATCCCCAGCTTCTGCCATTTTTCCAAAACGTTGAGCGTGTCGAGAGTTTCTTCGTCGTCCAAAGTCGGACAGGGTCCCCAAAGACTGTTGATGCCGAACGGCGTGAAAACTGAAAGGTTCTTTTTTGGTCGAACACTTTTTGATTGGATGTAAGCGACGAAAGATTCCTGTGCCTTGTCCGCCGTGGCCACGTTCACGAGAGAAACATGGCTGCGAAAAGTCGCGCCTGCGGCTAATTTTTTCCCGGGATAATGCGCGAGTTGGATGCGACTTTTATTCGCCGTGTTCACTCCGGCGGGATGCTCGATGGCTGCGAAAACTTCGCCTTCCAGATAAACGGGTTGGCCTTCTCCACCACCCGAAGCAATGCCGTCGGTGGTGAGATCGTCGAGTTCAACATCGAGCAACAATAATTCTTTGCCCGTTTGATTTTTTACTTCGGCCC